>JBOIFK010000072.1:0-16185 GCA_050741585.1 Nitrosospira sp. | reverse complement strand
CGATTCAAATGAATAAACCGGAAAGGAATGTTAAAAATGACCAGATTGGCGTCAGACAAGGCGCGAGGAGGCGCATAATGATTCATATGCAACGACGAGCAACGCAGCATGGCGACAATCTTGTCATTTTTAAGTAGCGATATCTCTGACTCATTACACTAGACCGCTGTTTCATCCGTCTCGCCCGTGCGTATTCTCACCACCTGCTCAATATTGGTAACAAAAATCTTGCCATCGCCGATCTTGCCGGTACGCGCCGTGTTAACAATCGTCTCGATAATGCTGTCCACCAGCGTTTCGGCCGCCACTATTTCGATCTTTATCTTTGGCAGAAAATCCACTACATATTCCGCGCCCCGATAGAGCTCCGTGTGACCTTTCTGCCTGCCGAATCCTTTAACCTCAGTAACGGTTAACCCACTTACGCCGATCTCATTGAGGGCTTCGCACACTTCGTCGAGCTTGAAGGGTTTGATGATGGCCTCGATTCTTTTCATGATACGTTCCTTTAATTCGGATATATTTTGTTTCTAGGAAACCGGGATACGGTTGTGCCGCAGCTATGTCCTGGAACTGATTATACGAGGTTATGGGAACTTTAATCCCGGTTCATGGCCCATTTAGCCTATTAACAGCCCGCTAAAAGTCATCCCGGTATTTTGAGGTAATCGGGTAACGCCAATCCTTGCCAAAACCTCTCTGCGTGACGCGGATGCCCGGCGGAGACTGGCGGCGCTTATATTCATTCTGGCGGATAAGATGCACTACGCGGCACACATCGACTTCGGCATAGTTCATCCCGATAATTTCCTGCAACGACAGGTCATACTCCATATAAGCTTCGACAATGGCATCGAGCACATCGTAAGGCGGCAGACTGTCCTGGTCGGTCTGGTCAGGACGCAGCTCAGCCGAGGGCGCACGGCTGATCACGCGCTCCGGGATAACATGTCCTAATGCGTTGCGGTAATGGCAAAGCCGGTACACCATGGTTTTGCTGACATCCTTCAGCACCGCGAAGCCGCCCGCCATGTCGCCGTAAAGTGTACAGTAGCCTACTGCCATTTCAGATTTGTTGCCCGTGGTAAGAACGATGGCGCCATACTTGTTCGATAGGGCCATCAGCAGGTTGCCGCGTATGCGTGCCTGCAGATTTTCCTCGGTGATGTCAGGGCGGTTTTGATGGGGCAGTTCTGCGAATTCCCTGTCCAGCGTGTCCACGAATTTGTCAAAGACGGACCCGATGGGAAGTTCGCTGTAACGCACGCCCAGTGTCCTGGCAATCGTGCGCGCATCCAATAAGCTTATGTCAGCGGTAAATTGCGACGGCATCATGACTGCCCGTACTTTATCGGCGCCCAATGCATCTACCGCAATCACCATTGTGAGCGCCGAATCCACGCCGCCTGAGAGCCCCAGCAGCACGCCGGGTATGCCATTCTTTCCAATATAATCCCTGAGGCCAAGGCACAACGCCTGGTAAACGCTTGCTTCCAGGGTTTGCGGCGGCGCGGCTGTTCCATGCAGGGGAGCGCCATTTCGCAGCTCGATCAGTGCCAGCGTTTCCCTGAACTCGTCAAATTGATGAGTCAGCTCACCCTTGCCATTCATGGCAAAAGAAGCGCCGTCGAAAACCAGGTCATCCTGCCCGCCCACCAGATTGGCATAAACGATAGGCATTGCCGTTTCGCTGATGCACTGACGCACTACCTGATAGCGCAGGGCTTGCTTGCGCATATGGTAAGGGGAGGCATTCAGCACCAGCAAAACATCCGCTCCCGCGTCCCTGGCGCGAATAGCCGCATCCTTTTGCCAGATATCCTGGCAAATATTGACGCCGAATTTTATTCCTTCAAGATCGAATATGCATGGATCGAAGCCTGGCTGGAAATAACGCCGCTCGTCGAATATGCTGTTATTGGGAAGCTGATATTTTAGATATGTGGTGACAATTTTACCGTCGCGGATCACCGAGGCCGCATTGTAGAGATCGTTGCCGACAAGGTGAGGGTGCCCCACCAGAAGCGTTATGCCGTTTATTTCTCTGGCGAGGTCGGCAAGTGTATTTATACAGCCGCGACGGAATCCCTCGCGCAACAACAGGTCCTCCGGCGGATAGCCTGACAGCGCCAATTCGGGTGTAATGACAAGGCTCGCCCCCGCATTTCCTGCCTGACGGGCGTAATCGAGGATTTTCCCGGCATTGCCGCTAAGGTCGCCGACAATACAATTGATTTGGGCAATGGCGAGCTTCATGGGGAGTGGTATCGCTGATTCTACTATCATTGAGAATCTGTCGAATAATACCAGAATGAGTCGTTCTCACGGATCTTAGCTCGGCTTCGCCAATCTGGATCTTTCCGCCTTAATGATGCACCAACCACGTTGTAAGGCGTCAATGAGCGAAGCGCATTGCGCCACGGGGGGAAATCCCGCCGATATGCTTGCAACTGGCGGAGGGCTATGGAAATGTGCTTGAATGTAAAGATTGACATACGGTGCAATGCGCTTCGCTCATTGACACCCTACGACTGCGGCAATCCATGGCATTTTTTCGAACAGGATGCACGCTGAAAATTCTTCATGACGCCAGAATTTGAAATTAAAATAATCGATACGCTTGACGGGGTTTCTGTCCCGGCATGGAATGCGCTGGCGGGCGATGATCCGTTTCTGCGGCACGAATTCTTTTCCGCCATGCATGAAACCGGGTGCGTTTCCAGAAAGACCGGTTGGTTGCCGCAATTCGTCACGTTGTGGGAAGGTCGCGCCTTGCATGGCGCGTTGCCGCTTTATCTGAAGAGTCATTCTTACGGGGAGTACGTGTTCGACTGGGCTTGGGCAGACGCTTACCGGCGCTACGGCTATCCTTATTATCCCAAGCTACTGAGCGCAGTCCCTTTCAGTCCTGTGACGGGACGGCGGTTGATGGCGGAAACCGCAAGACATCGCGCCTTGCTTATCTCGGCAGCACTGGAAATGGTAAAAGGCGGAAGCATGGGGACAGGAATTTCATCTTTTCACTGCCTGTTCCCGCGAGAACATGAAGCAAGGGAAATGGAGGCGGCCGGCATGATGCTGCGGCACGGTGTTCAATTTCACTGGAAAAATCGGGCGGCGGACAATTATGAAAATTTCGAAGCGTTTCTGGAGGGGTTGAGCCGTGGCAAACGCAAGAACATACGACAGGAGCGGCGGAAAGTTCATGCCGCGGGGATCCATTTTCAGTGGCTGACCGGGTATGATGTCACTCATGAGCACTGGCGGTTCTTCGTCAGTTGTTACAATAAGACTTACCGCGACCACCACTCATCACCTTACCTCAATCTGGAATTTTTCGTGCAACTCGGCAAAGCTATGCCGGAAAATATACTACTGATCCTGGCATTGCGCGACAATCAGCCTATTGCCGTGTCATTCAATTTACATAACGCCCATACGCTGTATGGGCGTTACTGGGGCGCAACGGAATTTGTGCCCGGATTGCATTTCGAGACCTGCTACTATCAGGCCATTGAATTCTGCATTGCCCGTCGTATCGCGTTGTTTGAAGGCGGCGCCCAGGGAGAACATAAGCTTGCACGTGGCTTTCTTCCCGTCCGGACCTGGTCGGCGCACTGGCTTGCCCATCCTGAATTCTCTGCCGCCATCGGAGACTATCTAAAGCACGAGGCGCAGGATATCAGTCATTATCTAGAGGAGCTGAACGAGAGCTCCCCATTCAGGAAAGAAATGCGGATGGATCCTGAATCCGGAGGTTGACTACTCATTTTTCATTTGGCCATGATTGATAAAGGTTATTCACCTCACTCGAACTTCATCTCCATGAGGAGTCGCTCCAACTGCGGGATTCAGGATAATGAAATACTGCAGTAACTGCGGCACTCTGGTGGAATTGCGTATTCCCGAAGGCGATACGCTGCCGCGTTACGTTTGTTCCGCATGCAGCGTTATTCATTATCAAAATCCAAAAATCGTGGTGGGCTGCATACCCGAATGGGAGGACAGGATATTATTATGCCGCCGAGCCATTGAGCCGCGCCTCGGTTTATGGACCTTGCCTGCGGGTTTCATGGAAAATGCGGAAACGCTGGTTCAAGGCGCCGAACGCGAAACTCTGGAAGAAGCTAACGCTCGGGTTGAGATGGGAGCCCTTTATGCGATTTACAATTTGCCGCATATCAATCAGGTGCACGTTCTATTCCGTGCGCAATTGCTGGACCTGGATTTTAAACCCGGAATCGAAAGCCTGGACGTCCGGCTTTTCGGTGAGGCGGAGATCCCCTGGGATACGTTGGCTTTTCGCGTTATCCACGAACCTCTGAAGCGTTATTTTGATGAGCGCCGTCACGGAAAGTTTGGCTTCCACATGGGCACTATCGGAGAGGCCCGCAAGTAATTCCTGCATCACGCCGGGAATGCCCCGGATCGAGAAATTAATCCGCTTGACCAAGCGCAAGAGGTCGTGATCGGTTATGCCGCCCGTAACGAGTCCACGATATTGAGTCGGGCAGCTCGTGCGGCGGGAAGAAAGCCTCCGGCAACGCCCATGGTGAGCGCAAAGGCAAATGACTTGACGATGATCGTCAGGTTCAGGGTGAAGCTGAATGCGAGTTCTGAAAATGATTGCCAGTTCATGGTGGAAATAGTGAAGAATTGCATGAACGATGCCAATACCAGACCAGCCACACCGCCTGCCGCACCGAGCATCAACGCTTCCACGAGAAACGCTGCCAGAATATTTTTTCTGCGGAATCCCAGCGCCCGCAGGGTGCCGATTTCCGTAGCCCGGTTAGCCACGGAAGCATACATGGTGATCATTGCGCCGATAATGGCACCGACAGAAAAAATTATCGACAATATCATTCCCAGGTATCGAATGAAATTTGCCAGTAGTTGCGATTGCTCAGCATAGAAAACACTTTCCCGCTTGGCTTCCAAAGTGAGACGCGGATCATTTTCAATGCGAGTCTTGAGTTGAATAAATGCCACGGGGTCATTCAGCTTCAATATGACTGAAGAATAGACCGGTCTTCGAAATGCTTGCATCAACTGATCTACATCGCCCCATATTTCCGAATCGAAACCGGTTTTGCCCGCATCGATAATGCCGACCACGGTCCATTCGCGTTGTCCGAAACGCAACGTTTCGCCGACGCCTGCACCCTTGTAACGTTCAGCAACACTCTTGCCGGCAATAATTTCCGTTGACCCGGGACGAAACATGCGCCCTTCGACGATTTTCACCTGCGGGCGCAATTCGATTCCTTTTGGCCCCACACCACGAATCAGTACATTGGAAGCTTTATCGGAGCCGCGCTTGGCAAGAGAAATTAATACGATTGTTTCCTTTGATGCCAGCCGCAAACCGCCTGCACCGTAGGCGACTTCCGGCTGGTTTTCCACGATGGCAGCCTGGTCGCGATCAACAACACTTTGTACTTCAGTGCCGGCGGAACGGCGGGTGATCACCACGTTGTCGGGCGAGCCCGTTTCCACCAGCGTTTTCCGGAGACCTTCTTCCAGCATTAATACCGTCGCAAATACAAACACGACGAGCGCCATTCCGCCGGCGGTGAGCAGCGCGGTGAGTTTGCGGGCAGCGAGGTTACGCCAGATATAGGAAAGCGGAACGGACATATGGCCCTTAGACGTCCAAATTCGCGGGCATCTCTTTGGCGTTTGGCTGCTTACGCCTCTCAATGCAATGCTCGTAGCTACTCATTACCAACGTAGGCTGGATCAATATAGAGATCGTGCCTGGTAAACTAACCAATGCTCCGCAACCCTTCCACGATGGGCACCCGCGCCGCGCGAAAGGCGGGTAGCACCGCCGCCGTAATACCCACCGCGATGGCAGCAGCGGCTTGCATGTAAATTGTTTCCAGTGAGACGCCAAATACCGGAAACAGTGTACCGACTTGTTTGCTGAATGCATCGGCCACAGGGAAGGTAAGCAGAATACCAATCCCGGCGCCAGCCAGCGCGATCGCGACGGATTCACCATAAATCAGCCCGGCAAGGAAGCGCGGGCCGAAACCCAGTGCTTTGAGGGTGGCATATTCGCCGATGCGTTCACGTGCGGTCATTGCCATGGTATTGGCCATGACTGCAAGGATAATGAAAATTACCAGGAATGAGACGATACGTATCGCCACCACAATGGCTTCGGTCATGGAAACAAACCCCAATTGGAACGCCTTCTCTGTTTCGGTAAGGGTTTCGGCAAGTGAATTGCTGAACATTGCGTCCACCTCAGTCGATATTTCCGCGGCCCTGTCGGGATCGGCAATGCCGATCACGTATACGCCTACCCAATCGATTCGGCGCGCCACGGCTCTTTTCATCGTTTCGTTGAGATAGTCCCAGTGGAAGAAAAACTGCGAAGTATCGGTTCCAGCTTCTGCACCGTCGTAAATAGCCCGCACGGTAAAACTCCAGGCACCGGGATAAATCGTTCCACGCAGGGGAATTGTGTCGCCGATCTTGAAGCCGTATGCATCCGCCAGCTTGCGGCCAATCACGCAGCCTTTGCGGTCGGCGCGGAACACTTTCATTTCATCCGGCGAGATGAGGTACTCAGGGTAAAGATCGAAATAGGTTTTTGCATCGACGGCGAACTGTGGAAAAAAATTCTTCGGCGTAACGTAAACACCACCGAACCAGCTTGCATGGCTAATTGCCGTCACCCCCTGAATCCTGCGAATACGTTCCTGATAGTTGATTGGTAGCGGAAACACCAGCGAAATCGCGTTGCGTGTCACAAGCCGCGTTGATGAGGCGCTTTCCGCGCCTGAATACCAGGCGTCCACCACTGTGCGCAATAGCCCGAATGCGAGTATTGCCACTACCAGGCCCATCACGGTCAGGCTGGTACGCAGCTTGTGGCGCATCGTGTTTCTCAGAATAAGCTTCAGGAAATGCATGTTTGCAAGATCAGCAGGTATCCCAATGGTCGTCCCCAGTCAGGTTAAAAGAAAGAAAGCGAGACGGGAGCAATATTATCGATCAATGCGTTACGTCAAGCTCCCCTTTCTCCAGCTGACGAATTGAATGTGCCGATTTGGCCGCATGCGGGTCGTGCGTCACCATGATGATGGTTTTACCCATTTCCCTGTTCAGGCGTTCAAGCATGGATAGAATGTCGTCTGCCGATGCGCGATCAAGGTCGCCGGTGGGTTCGTCCGCCACCAGGATGGCGGGATCGGTGATGAAAGCGCGGGCGATCGCCACGCGTTGCTGCTGGCCGCCGGACAGCTCCGAAGGATAATGTTCCATGCGGTCGGTCAATCCCACCATTGACAACGCCAGTTCCACGCGTTCCTGTCTTTGATTGCGCGAAAGCCCCGTCAACAGCAGGGGTAGCTCCACGTTCTCAAACGCGGTCAGCACCGGCATCAGATTGTAGAATTGAAAAATGAAACCAACATTGGCGGCACGCCAGTCGGCCAGATCCGCTTCCGAAAGCGTTGCGATGTCTGTTCCGTTAACCTTCAGCAAGCCGCTATCTGGCTTGTCGATGCCGGCAATCAGATTGAGCAGGGTGCTTTTTCCAGAACCGGATGGTCCCATTAAGGCTATGAATTCGCGGGCAAGAATATCAAAGGAGATATTGTTCAGCACAGGCACCAGCTGTTCGCCGCGCCGGTAGCTTTTTGTTAACTGCCTGATCTGGACAATGGGTTCGGAAAGATTTTCCATGCTAGCAACCTATCGGATCCAATAACATACCGTGCTGCACGAATGCATCTTTATTTCGCCACCGTTTTGACTTTATCTCCGCTATCGAGCCCATCGCCGGGGTGCAGTATGACCTTGTCGCCAGCCTTGGGGCCCTTCAGAACTTCAACCATATCGCCAATTCTCTCACCGGTTTCGATAGCCACTTCAACAGCCTTTTCATCTTTAATGATGAATACTGTGCTAGTCCCGTTGCGCTGGATGATGGCATCGGGCTGCACCACAGTGCGGGCAGTGCGTTGCCCAGCAGTCATTTCCTTTTCCAAAAAGGCAACCTTCGCACTCATTTCCGGCAGGACGCGCGGGTCACGGTCAACAAATCGTATTTTTACCAGGACCGTGGCTTTAGCCCTGTCCACCGTCGGTACTATGCGCTGTACCACGCCGCGCAGTCGCATATCGGGCAGTGCGTCCAACTGGATTTCACAGGGTTGCTCGAGCTTCACCTTTGACAAGGTGGATTCGGATACATCGGCTTCAACTTCCAGCGTATCCATATCCGCCAGGGTAACCACCGCGCCTTTGGCATCGAGTGCGGAAGAGAAGGGTGTGACGACGTCACCTATGTTCGCACTCTTAGTCAATACTACTCCATCAAATGGTGCGCGGATCAACGTCTGCTCCACGGCGATCCGCGCTGCGCGATGGTTTGCCTCGGCCACGCGGACGGACGCCTGATAGCCCCAGACGGCGGCCTGTGCCTTATGGTAGCGGGCGGACGCGATATCATTTGCGGCTTGAGAAATGAAACCTTTGGCGAGCAATTCGCGGTTTCGGTCGAATGCTGCCTGTGCATCGATTAGCTCCGCTTCTCCATGCTGTAAATTTGCCTTGGCGACCTTGATGTTCGCCGCCGCCTGCTCCATCGTGGCACTGACATCTGCATTCTCCAGTCGCGCAATGATTTCGTTTTCCGCTACCTGGCTGCCTTCTGTCACTCCCAACCACTCCACTCGCCCGGTTGCCTTTGACGCCACTGCTGCTTTCCGCTGCGCAACGACGTAACCGGTGGCATTGAGCAACGTGAACGATTGTGAAGGATAGGCAGTGGTTACCGTGGCGGACTCCACCTCTATTGCCGCGCTGTCACGTAAATAGAGGACCGCCAGCAATATCAGCGCCGCAGCGGCCGCGAAAATGAGGATCAGGCGTGGGCGTTTCTTGCGGCTGGTGACACCGGCAGTGCCGCTCCGGTCAATTTTTAATCTGAATAGATCTTCGTTTGCCACAACAGCATTCCGGGTAACTCAACCTGAATCCGGCAGTTGAGCGGGTGGTGTATTATCCGCCGCCCTGTAGCGAACTCACCAAAGGTAAAAGTCAAGTGATGCAAAAAAGTCTTTGTGGACAGAAAGGAAATGGTCAGTCACCAGATTAGGCTCAGGCGTGATTATGGCGTAGAAGCAGTGCTACGGCTAGGAACTCTCGAACAGCGAAGGCGGATTTGTTGCAGAAAAAAAGAAATTATTCCAGTGACACGATTCTGGAACGTGACAGGGGCGGGTTGTTGGCGAAATAACGCTTGATTCCGGCAAGTATCGCCTCTGCGAGCTTGTCCTGGTAGGCGGCATTTTTCAGCTTCTTTTCTTCATCCGGATTGCTGATAAAAGCGGTTTCTACCAGGATCGAGGGAATATCGGGGGACTTGAGTACGGCAAATCCGGCCTGCTCCACATCGGCTTTGTGCAAATGATTGATATCGCCGATTTCCGCGAGCACTTCCCTGCCGAGCTTGAGGCTGTCGTTGATTGTTGCCGTTTGCGACAGATCCAGCAAAGTTTGCTTGAGGTAAGGATCTTTAATGTCCAGATTGACCCCGCCGATCAAGTCTGCCGCGTTTTCCTTCTTCGCCAGCCAGCGGGCGGCAGCGGAAGTTGCGCCGCGCTCGGACAGTGCGAATACGGAAGAGCCGCGCGCATGCGGCTTAATGAAGGCATCGGCGTGCACCGATACGAACAAATCAGCGTTCAACTGGCGCGCCTTGACCAGGCGCATCGGCAGCGATATGAAATAATCGCCGTCACGTGTCAGCGCTGCGCGCATGTTGGGTTCTTTGTCGATCTTGGCCTTGAGTTTTCTGGCAATTGCCAGCGTGATATTTTTTTCATGTGTTCCGCTGCGGCTTGTTGCGCCGGGATCCTCACCACCATGCCCAGGGTCGATGGCGACAGTGATGAGTCGCATCGTTTCTGGCTTCTTCTTTCTGGAGGTTTCGGTATTTCTGGAAGATTTGCCATCGGCCATGCCTGCCTTGGCTTCGGTATCGGGGCCCTGGATCATTTCTATGGAATTCTCATTCAGGAATGCCATCAGCGGATCCAGCGGGATAGCGGGATAAATGTCCAGTACCAACCGGTGGCCATAATTACCGACTGGCTTGAGAACAAATGCTTGCGGTAAGACCTCGATTTTGAGGTCCAGTACCAACCGCAATACGGTCGGTTTATAGCGGCCGATACGCACCGCACGGATATAAGGATCGGCAGCGTCGATTTTATCCGGCAATCCTTCGAGTTCCGGGGTGAGCATGACCTGTTCCAGGTCAACCACCACGCGATCCGGATTTTTTACCAGGCTGACAGAATACTGGATGGGCAGAGCGGATTCGAGCGTGAGGCGTGTATATTCCGCCGCTGGCCAGACACGAACGGAACTGACGGTTGTATTAGCAAAGGTGGCGTTGACGAGCGACAAAAACAGGAACACTGCTATCAACAAAAACTTGACGAGTGTTGATCTTAGATCCCGTAGTTGACCGCTCATTTTTTTAGCTCATCTTCACTCATTTTTCAGTTCGGTCATGGCCCGAGAGTTCCTTTGCATCACTCGATCTTCATCTTCGGTGGGTCCGCTTACAGGATGGATCGAAGGAATAAAAAGGCCACCGTGACCGGCTATTGTCTTAACCAAGGGTTGACCAGCCTTGCCAATTTTTCAAACATTGCCTACCCGCCTCCGTGTTTGCCTGAATTTCCACGTTACGATCGATTTCAGTCATGTGGATAAGAAACTCCAAATCCGCTCTGGGCAACAGTCCGCCTGCTTTCTCGGGCCATTCCACCAGACAGATCGATTCCGCGTTGAAATATTCGCGGAAACCCGCTTCTTCCCATTCTAGAGGATCATTGAAACGATAGAAATCAAAGTGATAGAAGTATAACCTAGAAATTTTATAAAGTTCAATTAAATTATACGTGGGACTTTTTACTTTTCCCTCATAACCCAGGCCGCGCAGGATGCCCCGCGCAAGCGTGGTTTTGCCTGCGCCAAGATTACCGCTCAGAAAAATGATAAGGCCGGGACGCAATACCGTTGCGATTTCCGCGCCAAGTGCCAGCGTTGCCGTTTCGTCGGCAAGATTGCGAGTGATGTGATGACTTACAGCGGAATCGGCAGGATTAGAACTATGCAAGTCAAAATTTCCAAAGATCCGTCAGGCGCCCCGGATGATCTCCCTGATCCGCTATCGATTTAATCCGGCTCGCCGGCATGATCACCCTTGGGGAAAACACGTCCGGCTTTCAAGGTACTCATCGAAATGACGCAAGTCGGGTTGGGGCTGCTTGCATGGTTGAACAAGCATTATCATGGTGAAATGGATTATATGGCAAAACACGGCACGCGGCGCACCACCACGGATGATCGAGATCAGTCTGAACAACATGCTGCTTCGGTGGGAGGCAGTCGGCAGGAGAATGAAGCCGATGCTGCCGGTTCTTACCTGTAGAACTTTACAGCTATTCAGAGCGCTTATTGAACTTTCTAATCATCTTACCTATGTTCTAGTGATGTGCTTCGCAATTGATTGGACCTAAAAACGTGGCTTTTCGCGTCATGCGTGTTGCAAATCCTTACGATAGATTCAACGATCGCTGTGGTTTGCGCCTAGCTTGACACAAAATCCATCGCTTTTATTCGTCCAACCAATTGCGAAGCACACCACTAGCGGCGGGGCAGCGAAGCCCGGATTTGCGTCGAGAACCTTGAAAAAACCGAAAACAGTGCGGATGGGGTGTAAATTGCGTCACCGGGTTTAGTGGATCACGTCTCCGAAGAGAGTGTACTAAAGTCCAATTTGCTCTTGCTGCCGAAGTTGATACGATTCGGTATAGTGGCAAAAAAGGTTAATTCCAATAACCTGCTTAACGGGATTTCAGCTTGATAGGAAATCTTTTTTTGATTCCGAAGGCGAAGAGATGTGTGGACATCTACGAAAATCGCGTAAAGTGGTATTATGGCGCTGGATTCTGTGCCATGCGCTGGCCAGGTACCGCCCGTGAACTCGAATGAATACTATCTTGACAGAGGCATTTACTTGTTGCATCTTTATTTCCATTAATAGTTGATTGCCTCTGTGTGATCCGATGCATCTTCAATAAACAAAAAAAGGAAATTCCGTGAACGCTCCGCATATCAGTGCCATGAAATGGCTGGCTTGTTTTGCTATCGTATTTCCTATTCTCTCCCTTGGTGGTTGCAAGACGTATCCATCTCTCAACGCCAACGAACAGCATCTTGCACACGATTACCTTATCGGCCCTGGCGACAACGTAGACATTATTGTCTGGCGCAACCCGGAAGTCTCGATGACGGTACCCGTGCGTCCGGATGGAAAAATTACTACTCCCCTGGTGGAGGATCTACCGGCCAGCGGAAAAACATCGACACAATTGGCGCGAGACATTGAAGAGGCATTATCCAAGTACATTCAGCAGCCAGTTGTAACGGTCGTGGTGACACAGTTTGTTGGACCATACGCTGAGCAGATCCGGGTCATAGGCGAGGCCGCCAGACCGCAGGCCCTGCCATACCGTGAAGAAATGACATTGATGGATGTTTTGATCGCGGTGGGTGGCATCACGGAATTTGCCGCTGGCAATAAGGCCAGGATCATCCGTAGCGTCGATGGGAAAGAGCAGCAGTTTAGCGTCCGGTTGAATGATCTGATCAGAGATGGCGACATATCAGCGAACGTGCCCATGCGTCAGGGTGATGTACTGGTGATACCGGAAAGCTGGTTCTGATTTCCATTCCCATCCATATGCCTTCTTACTTTGGTCTAGTTCGGATGTTTTATATACGTCAATATTTACCCTTCCCCCTGTCCGTAAGCAATGCGGAATTTTGTTTGCCCGGACGCTTGAGTCCAGATCCCCGAAGAGGGTTTCCGGGGTTTCATTTGAACGTGACTACGCCGCTTCTTACGAAATTTGATTAACAAAGGCGGGAATTCGCAGCGAGCGGCAGGCATGCATCTTTTATCCAACTTGCAAACTCGCGCTATCCATCTCGTAAATTTAGACATGTGGGCTACGGCAAGAAATGACGTGTGGAGTGGGGTACATGAAAGTCATTCCGTCTCCAGGGAACAGCGAATCCATCGCCAAGAATTTCGCCGGAACCAAAGCGCAGTATTTCTAAGGAACGTTTGACAAAATGGAGGAGCTGACAACCCAGCTATTTATTTACCTTAAAGGGATATGGAAGTATCGCTGGATCGCGTTAGCCGGCGCCTGGGTTATTGCCATCGCAGGATGGTTTATCGTTTACAGGCTCCCCGATGATTACCAGGCCTCGGCAAGGATTTACGTAGACACGCAGAATGTCTTGAAACCATTGATGGCTGGCATGACGATTTCTCCCGATCTGCAACAGCAGGTATCCATCATGAGCCGCACCCTGATTAGCCGCCCAAACGTGGAAAGGGTCGTGCGTATGGTCGATCTGGATATCAAGGCCAAGGATATGAAGGACCAAGAAAAGCTTATACAAAACCTCATGGATAAAATTAAGCTTGGGACGACTGGACGCGACAATCTTTTTACAATTCACTATAACAATCAGAATCCAAGGCTCGCCAAAGACGTCGTTCAATCCTTGTTAACCATTTTTGTTGAAGGAGGTCTCGGCGATAAAAAGCATGACTCTTCTTCGGCAATTCGTTTTATTGATGAGCAGATCCAGAGTTACGAGGAGAAATTGATCGTTGGGGAAAATAATCTCAAGGCATTCAAGCAAAAGAACATTGGAATGATGCCCCAGCAAGGCAGCGATTATTATTCACAGTTATCTTTAGCTGCAGAAGATCTCAACAAAACAAGGTTGGAGCTACGGGAAGCCGAACAGGCTCGCGATGCGATCAAGAGACAAATTACCGGTGACGAGCCCATTCTCATGGTGGAACAGGGCGACTCAGGCTCACCTACGGTTAATGTGGAAATTGATTCACGTATCCAGGCATTGAACAAAAATCTGGATGCCCTTATGCTAAACTTTACCGAATTACATCCCGACATCATTTCAACCAAGCGCCTGATTGCACAACTCGAGGAGCGCAAGAAAGAAGAATCCAAGTTGATAAGACCTAGCGCCGATCCCGGGAAAAATTACAGCCCCATGCTGCAACAGCTTAATGTGGCGCTAGCGGAGGCCGAGGCCGGGGTGGCTTCCATGAGCGCGCGTGTAGAAGAATATACTACCCGTTACAATCGCTTACAATCTCTGAGCAACGCAATACCGCAAGTGGAAGCAGAGCTTGCTCAACTTAATCGCGATTATCTGGTAAACAAATCCAACTACGAGAAACTGCTTGAACGTCGTGAATCCGCAAAGATATCAGGCGAACTGGGTTCCGCTACCGACCTGATGTCATTCAGGATTATTGATCCGCCGACGGTTCCGGATACTCCTACCGGGCCCGACCGCACCAAACTATTTTCCATTGTATTTCTTGGAGCCTTGCTGGGAGGGATTGGAATAGCATTCGTCGTAAGCCAGATCCGGCCGACATTTCATAATCAAACCAGTCTGCGTGAAGTCACCGGCAGGCCAATATTGGGCTCGATTCCCATGATTTGGACCGATCAGGAAAAAATAAAGCGCAGAAAACGTCTCTACGCCTTCGGCTTTTCGTTACTATCGCTGCTAGGTATCTACGGCGCGTTGATGGCAAAAGTGGTTTGACCAACGCCTCCTTGAATTAATCTGCTTTCGCTGGCTTTTGATCGATGTGGAAGATTTCTCTTATTTGCAAGAAGTTGTTTCCACCGGATTTCCATCGCCGTTCGACTCTCTCTGAGAGGTGGCCGGGCGTAAGAACATACCGTCCGGAATCTATGCATCAATACACGCGAGTTTTCAACAACCTGGTTGCGAAAGCACATTATTGCTAACGAAACCCAATTAGACTTATCGGAGAAAGCGTGAGTATCATTGAAAAAGCCGCAGGTCAGCTTGAAAAAGAAGGAAAGATCAGGGTCAAGCAGCCATCACCGAGTGATCCCATAAGCCCCAGCCAGGCCTCCGCCCACGGAAATGACACTCCAAGGAATGAGCTCAGCCAGAATCCTTCGCCAGATCATCCTTCGCCAGATCCTGTCACGACCCCAACCCCTGCCCCGACACCGAAACGAATTGCGCTCAATCTCACCAAGATGCGCCAGTATGGCATTGTCACTCCTGACGAGGGAAGAACGCAAATTGCCGAGCAATTCCGTGTCATCAAGCGGCCCTTGCTAACCAATGCATTCAATAAGGGCGGGGACATGATCAAGAATGGCAACTTGATTATGGTGACCAGCGCACTCGCAGGCGAGGGAAAAAGTTTCTGCACGGTTAATCTGGCGATGAGCATCGCAATGGAGATGGACCGCACTGTTCTGCTGGTGGATGCTGATGTGGCTCGCCCTTCGATGCCAAAAATTCTTGGATGTGGAACAGAGAGAGGACTGCTGGACATCCTTCTCGATGAAAAACTTGATTTGGCGGATGTCCTGATTAAAACGGATATCGAGAAACTTACTCTTCTCACAGCGGGGAGGCGGCACTCGCATTCAACGGAATTGTTGGCAAGCCAGAGTATGGGCGCCTTATTGAAGGAACTTGCGCAACGCTACGCGGACCGCGTTGTCATTTTTGATTCCCCGCCGCTGTTATTGACGAGTGAGGCGCGTGTACTGGCAAGCCAGATGGGACAAATTGTTCTTGTGGTGGAGGCCGAAACGACGTCACAACAGACAGTGAAGGAAACGCTGCGCCAGATCGAATCATGCGACGTGGTCAATTTGATTTACAACAAGGCCAGATCATTCTCCGGCGGAGAATATTATGGTAGCTATTACCATGAAAGTGCCTGAAAACAAGAACTGGCATCGTGCTTTCCCAGCCGCCACGGCTATGCTGCTACTGTCGTCCTACTCTTATGGACAAGCTCTGCCCCCCCCACTGGGATTGCCCCAACTAGGCCAGCCCCTCCTTGGCCAACCCTTCCTGGGCCAACCCCTGTTGGGCCAGCCCCAACTGGCAGCAGGCCGCGATGTGCCACCCGAGGCTGCTGGGCCTGCCGGGTGGAGAATCCTGCCCCGGTTGAATCTGAGAGAAACTATTTCCGACAATGTGAGGTTGCGGCAGGAGAGCGAGGCAAGGGGCGATTTCGTTACGCAGATC
>JBOIFK010000071.1:0-5468 GCA_050741585.1 Nitrosospira sp. | reverse complement strand
CGTGCTGCTTGACCTGGCCCTCCCGCTGCAGCGTTTGAAGATCGTCTCCGGCTATATCCCAGTTGCGCAACCTCTGCAAGGCGCTGTCAGCCAGCCGCTGCATGCCTGCCCGAACTTCCAGGCCGCCTCCCTCGACCGACTTCACCCCTTTCGTGGCGATCAGGTATTCGTGCTGCGCCGTGATCAGCTCGGGGCTGTAGACATCCATCAATGCATCGCCCTTTCTTACCGCCTCGCCGGTGGTGTTGACGTAAAGCCGCTGGATCCAGCCTTCGAACTTCGGCGCCACGGTGTGCAGCCGGCGCTCGTCCGCCTGCACCGTTGCCACGGCCCTGACGGTGCGCGTGAGTTTCCGTAGCGCGGCAATCTCGGTTCTCACCCCCAGCTTTTGTATTTTTCCGGTGCTGATTCTTATTACTTTATTCTCGGATGGAGGTTCCTCACCTTCATACACCGGGAGATAGTCCATGCCCATCGAGTCTTTCTTCGGTACCGGCGAAGTGTCAGGGTGACCCATGGGGTTGCGGTAATAGAGAATCGTGTCCCGCGTCTTTTCCTGTAGCTTGGGCAAACTGGGGGCGGAGTCCACCGGTCTGGTGCTCCCCCACCAGTATCCCGCAGCCAGGGCGGCCGCAGCCACAGCGATCACCGCCACCAGTTTAGCGATGCTTTTCATAGGGGCTCCGCTGGAGAGGGCGGATTGACCGGCGGCGGTTGTTTGCCGATAAGCAGGTCGATTTCGGCAATCGCCTTGTTGTAGCCAGCCATGGCTGTCGCCAGGCTGATTTCATAGTTGAACACCGTCATCTGGCTGTCGACCAGGGTGAGAAAATCGACCCGGTTGACCCGGTATGCGGCCAATGCCGATTCAACCGTCAGCCGGGCCTGCGGCAGGATGGCAGTCTGGTAGAGCCGCGCCGATTTCAGGTTTTGCTCGGCCAGCGCCATCTGCTGGCGCAAACTGGCGGCCACGTCGTTGCGCTGCGCCTGGTATAAGCCCTGGGCCTGGTCGCGCCTCGCCAAGGCCTCTGCAACGCGCGGCGCGAGCTTGTTTTCGCGCCATACCGGCAGGTTGATCGCCACGGTCAGGCTGACCATATCGGGACGGCTCGATCCGTCCAGCATGTGGTTGCGCTGTCCGTAGGCGAGGCGCACGTCGAGGTCGGGATAATAGTCCTTGCGTGCCAGATCCAGCGCTTTTTCGTTGCGCGCAATCATGCTTTGCAGCGCAAGCAATCGCGGGCGTTGCGTCAGCGCCGCCTCATGCAGCGTTTCCAGGCTTAAGGTTTCTTCCCGCAATTGCGGGGGTGCCGGATTCGGAATTGCCGTGACCGCGCCCCGGCCAAGCGCGCGAATAAGCTCGGCTTCAATCGATGGCCGTTCGCGCTCCAGCCTGAGCAAGTCATCCAGCATCCTGGATACCTGCGTCTGCGCCTTCAGCACATCGGCCTGATTTCCCCGCCCTACCCCATAATGATCCTCGGCGATTCGCAGGAACTCCTCCAGGATCAGCTTGTTTTTCTCGACCAGCCTGGTATTTTCGAGCGTAAGGCCCAGATCGAAATAGGCAACCTTGATATCGCGCACCACGCGGTTCACGGTTTCCTGGTAACCATGGCCGACACTTTGCGCATCTCCGGCGGCAACGTCCTTGCGCAGGCCCCGTTTGCCCGGAAATGGCAGTCGCTGGGACAGCCCGATCATTTTCATGGTCATGTCTTCGCGATTGAAGGTTGACGAGGCCAGCGGCGCATTGATGATCCCCGCCTCAAGTACCGGATCATCGAGTGCTTCCGCGGGCGCTATCCTCTGGCTGGCCGCATCGCGCTCCCGCTGCGCGGCCTGGATTTCGGGGTTGTTTCTTAGGGCTTCCGAAATCAAAGCCTGCAAGTCATTGTTGCCGGTGGCTGCAGAAGCATCCACAAGGCCCTTTTGCGCGGTCGGCGCGGGCGCTATCGTGCCCGCCCAACTTGAGATCTCCCCGTGGGCACTGACCGGGAACACGGCGGCGGCCAGCAGTGCCGTGATCGCCGTGCGCGTCACGGTACCGCCCTGGTGGAAATTGATTTGCCGAATTTCACGATGACGTAATCGGAACCCGATTTCTCCAGGAAGAATTCCACTGCGTCGCCCTCCTTCACCAGATCGGCCAGCGCGCGCTCTTTCAGGCGAAAAGGCATCGTCATTCTCGGCCAATCCAGCGCGGGGATAGGGTCGTGATTTATCTTTATAGTGGCATTGGCCCGGTCCACTTTTAGCACCACTCCCTTCGCAGGAATGGGGCTTGTAGCCGCCGCAATTTTTGTGTCAGGCGTGCCCGGCAGAAGCATTGCGCCATGGCCGGCTTGATCGGCAGTTGTAACAGCTGGCACTGAATGGAAGATTGGACCGGAAAATGCCAAGGCGGGCGCCGAAGCAAATGCCAGTACCAGCGCCAGTTGCAGCGCAATATAGAAAGGCAGAGTCATTATGATCTCCTTTAGGCACTACGCGACAGCGGTTCAGCGCCAGCAATCGCGCGTGACAGTTAGCGGCCGGGCAAACGGCAAAATGCATCGTGCCCGGGCGCAGGATTGATACGATAAAACGGTTGCTTGCCCTTGTTACAGGCGGATTTTGGGTGTCGAAGGGTCAGGCGAGAGGGGGGCGTTGCGGTTGCCGCAGAATGAATGAGGTAAAGCGGGAGTCAAACGGGGTCACGTAAGCAGCGTGGCCGGCCAGAATCGGCGCGGCATACGCCGAGGGAAGCAAGCTGCTGAAACTCGTAAAACAAAGGATGCCCTCGCACGGCAGGTTGAATGTCGCATCATCGGGGACGCTGCTCATCACAGCTTCATCATCGTCATGGTGAAGATCGCAGGCGGCAGTGACGGCGGGAATATCAAGGCTGGCGCCGATTTCCTTTGCCTGCGCGCACAACGGCATGATGGCGGCAATCGCGCCTTGCAGCGGGAGCCACAGCATGATTGAAACCAGGATAAATTTTCGTCCAGCCGACATGATCAGGTCAGTATAAGTGACTTTTCCCAGGTGGGGCAAGCAAAAATGGCAAGGATGGACAATGCGCAACGACAACGCGAATCGATTTATCCGGAGCGCTGCGTTATCATGGCGCCAGTTCTCCCGCCGCTTCCATGCCCAATATCGATTCATTTTTTGCTTCAACCGGCCCCCTTGCCCAATCTGTGCCAGGCTACAGCGCACGCACGCAGCAGCTGGAAATGGCGCAGGCCATCGCAAGCACCATCGCAACAAATACCGTGCTGGTCGCCGAGGCAGGCACCGGCACAGGCAAGACCTTTGCCTATCTGGTTCCGGCATTGCTGGCAGGCGGGAAGGTCATTATTTCCACTGGCACCAAAACGCTGCAGGATCAGCTTTTCAACCGCGATATTCCCACCGTGCAGGCTGCGTTGAAGGCGCCGGTCACGGTGGCGTTATTGAAGGGACGCGCCAATTACGTTTGCCATTATCATCTCGAGCGCACAGTGCAGGATGGGCGTGCCAGCTTGGCCAGCCGCGAGGAGGTAAAGTACCTGCAACAGATCGAGCGCTATGCGGGCAGCAGCAGAAGCGGCGATAAAAGCGGCCTGAGCGAGGTACCGGAAAATGCCGCCGTCTGGCAACAGGTGACTTCCACCCGTGAAAATTGCCTGGGTTCGGATTGCCCGCACCACAAGAGCTGTTTTGTCATGGAAGCGCGCAAGCAAGCCCTTGCGGCGGATATCGTAGTCGTCAACCACCATCTGTTTTTTGCCGATGTGATGCTGCGCGATGAGGGGCTGTCGGAACTCCTTCCCGCCTGCAATACCGTGATATTCGACGAGGCCCACCAGTTGCCGGAAACCGCCAGCCTGTTTTTTGGCGAATCGGTAAGCACGAGCCAGTTGCTGGATCTTGCTCGCGACACCCAGGCCGAGGCGCTGCTGGGCGCCAGGGATTTTGCCGCCCTTCCCCTCGCCATTGCGGCGATGGAAAAAGCGGCACGGGATTTGCGCCTGACGATCGAAGGCGAAAATATGCGCATGCCACTGGCCGCAGTGATGAAAAACGCAGGATTCGGGAGCGCGCTGGATGAATTGCTGGCGAAGCTGGACGCCCTTGCGGCGATGCTGGAAAGCCAGGCAGAACGCTCGGAAGGCCTGGAAAATTGCTGGCAACGCGCACGTGAAATCACGGGTAGCATAAGACGCTGGCGTGACGAGGCGGAAGCCGAGGGATTCGTGCGCTGGCTGGAAGTATTCAGCCACGCGCTGCAACTCAATGCCACCCCGCTATCCATTGCGGAAATATTCAACAAGCAATTAACCGGCTCTCCACGCGCCTGGATATTCACCTCCGCCACATTATCGGTGAAAGGCGATTTCTCTCATTACAACGGGGAAATGGGCCTGGATGCGGGGTCGGACGTCTCCCGGTCGGCCTGCTGGGACAGTCCGTTCGATTTTGCCAACCAGGCCCTGCTTTATGTGCCGGCCGGAATGCCTGAACCGAATAGCCGCGAATACACCGAAGAAGTAGTAAAAGCCGCGCTGCCGGTATTGAGCGCCAGCCGTGGCCGCGCGTTTTTCCTCTGCACCAGCCTACGGGCGATGCAGCGGGTGCATGAGTTGCTGTTGGCCGCATTCGCACGGGAAAAACTGGAATTACCCATCCTGCTGCAAGGCCAGGGCTCGCGCTCTTACATGCTGGAGCGTTTCCGCAGATTGGGCAACGCGGTGCTGATCGGCAGCCAATCCTTCTGGGAAGGTGTGGATGTGCGCGGTGAAGCGCTCTCGCTGGTGGTAATCGACAAACTGCCCTTCGCTCCGCCGGACGATCCGGTGCTCTCGGCGCGCATCGAAAAAATCAACCGGGAAGGACGCAATGCCTTTATGGAATATCAGTTGCCGCGCGCCGTGATCAACCTGAAACAAGGGGCCGGAAGATTGATCCGCGATGAGAGCGACCGCGGCGTGCTGATGATCTGCGACCCGCGCCTGATTACAAAATCCTACGGCAAGAAGATCTGGCAAAGCCTGCCGCCGATGAAACGCACAAGAGATCTTGCAGAGGTGCAAGAATTCTTTACGAGAAGCGACGCGGTCGCTGTGATGGGTGACTAATGTAGTGAGTCAGCGATATCGTTGCATAACCGGTTCAAATGAATAAACCGGGACGGAATGTTAAAAATGACTGGATTGGCGTCAGACAAGGCGCGAGGAGGCGCATCGTGATTCGTATGTAAGACGAGCAGCAGTATGGCGGCAATCTCGTCATTTTTAAGTAACGATATCTCTGACTCACTACACGAGTTTACACGAGTTGCTGGCAATCAATGGCTGCTATCGGGAATTTCGACTATTGCATTTTCCGATAGCAGCCATTGACTTTAACGAACGACGGCAATTAGACAAGTATCAACTTAGTTCTGTGTTGTAGCCGAAAATCTCTTTTGCCGGTCGTCCACTTCACGGTTTGTGTTACTC
>JBOIFK010000070.1:0-5635 GCA_050741585.1 Nitrosospira sp. | reverse complement strand
TCTATAGGCTGTAGTACATATCAAACTCCACGGGATGGGTGGTCATACGAAAGCGCGTGACTTCTTCCATCTTGAGTTCGATGTAGGCGTCAATCATATCATTCGAGAATACGCCGCCTCGGGTGAGGAAGTTGCGATTCTTGTCCAGATTGTCCAGTGCTTCATCCAGCGAAGCGCAAGGGTTTGGAATCCTGGCTGCTTCTTCAGGAGGAAGATCATAAAGATTCTTATCCATGGGATCGCCCGGATGAATCTTGTTCTGGATACCGTCAAGCCCGGCCATCATTAGCGCGGTGAATGCAAGATAGGGGTTGGCGGTGGGATCGGGAAAGCGTACTTCAATACGCCGTCCCTTGGGGCTATTGGCATAGGGAATACGTACTGCGGCAGAACGGTTGCTCACCGAATACGCAAGATTGATCGGCGCTTCAAAACCGGGAACCAAGCGCTTGTAGGAGTTGGTGCCTGGATTGGTAATGGCATTTAAGGCCTTGGCATGCTTGATAATGCCCCCTATGTAAAATAAAGCCATTTCGGAAAGTCCCGCATAGCCGTTTCCAGAAAACAGATTCTGTCCCGCTTTCCAGATCGACTGGTGCACATGCATTCCGGACCCGTTGTCGCCGACAATGGGCTTCGGCATGAAGGTCGCTGTTTTGCCATAGGAGTGGGCAACGTTGTGCACCACATATTTGAATACCTGGGTCCAGTCGGCACGCTTTACCAGGCTGCTGTATTTAGTGCCGATTTCGCACTGTCCCGCACTTGCGACCTCGTGATGGTGCACTTCGACTTCCACACCCATTTCTTCCAGCGCCAGACACATGGCGGAACGAATGTCATGCAAGGAATCGGTCGGCGGAACGGGGAAATAACCGCCTTTTACCGCAGGCCGGTGGCCGGTATTGCCACCCTCATATTTTTTCGCCGAACTCCAGGCAGCTTCCTCGGATTCGATTTTTACCGAGCAACCGGACATGTCCGCATGCCATGTGACGGAGTCAAAAATGAAGAATTCGGGTTCCGGGCCGAAGTACGCCGTGTCGCCAATGCCAGTCGACCTGAGGTAAGCTTCGCCCCGTTTTGCCAGCGAGCGCGGATCGCGGTCATAACCTTTGCCATCGGAAGGTTCGACCACGTCACAGGCGATGAAGAGCGTAGCCTCATCCATGAACGGATCCATGTTGGCGGTTTCAGGGTCAGGCACCAACAGCATGTCAGATGCCTGGACCCCTTTCCACCCGGCGATGGAAGAACCATCGAACGCGTGGCCGTCCTCAAGCTTGTCCGCATCAAAGGCATGCGCTGGAAGCGTCACATGCTGTTGTTTGCCGCGGGTATCAGTAAAACGTAGGTCAACGAATTTGACTTCGTTGTCCTGGATCATTTTCAGAACGTCGGTTACTGCCATTTTTCTCTCCAGAATTGCAGTGATACGATAAACGTACACTATCAAAGGACAACTACAGAAGAAAGAATTATATCAGTACGAACGTTGCCATTACCTCAAACAAGTCAAACATTATATTCGAAGGCACTTTTTTCCAAATTATTGAAGTAAGCATGCAGAGGCGCAGACAATGCCAGATGGCTAACCTCGGCCAGTTGGCCCGGTTCAAGGTTTATCGAACATTCGTCCTGAAATGGAATAACATTGCATCTTTCAACCTTTTGCTATGGGAAATCCTATGGAAACCATCACCGCAATCCTCGAAAGGGCGCAACAACGTGCCAGGGAGATGAATTTGCCATACGAAGGCGCACTGCTGCCTGCTGAGGCACTCGCGCTGTTGCAGGAAGCTCCCGGCGCTAAATTGGTGGATGTCCGTTCCAGGGCTGAATGGGATTGGGTGGGAAGAATTCCCGGTGCGGTCGAAATCGAATGGCAGTCTTACCCCGGCATGCGAGCCAATCCGGATTTTCTCAACTACCTCTCAAGCCAGGTGGATAAGGAATCAGTGGTGATGTTCATCTGCCGCAGTGGCGGACGCTCGCATCAGGCGGCCGCTACCGCCACCGATTCGGGCTATGCAAACTGCTACAACATTCTCGAGGGTTTTGAAGGCGACAAGGACGCAACCGGTCATCGTGGCGCCAAAGGTGGCTGGAAGGCCTCTGGGTTGCCATGGGTGCAAGGCTGAATCAGGAGGCCGGCACCCGTAAAACCAGAAAATAATCACAATTGTTCTTTCGCAACAGTTTAACGCTCTGCACCAACTTGAAGAATCGAAGCGGGCGAATGACCGGGTGAGACAGATTTTGAGGATTTTCCTTGAGTCCCACAGGCTGCTACGCTGCTGCCGACCATTTAACTACTCCCGAATAAGCGGTGATCAGCACAATGATTCCGAATCCGATGCGATACCATGCAAATACGGTGAAATCATGATGGCTGATAAAACGTAATAATCCCCGCACCGCCAATAGTGCGCTAATGAACGAGGCAACGAAACCGATGACAAATACGCCAATGTCATCGAATTGAAGAATATCGCGGTGTTTGTAAACATCATAGAAAGTGGCCGCAAACATGATGGGGATCGCTAGAAAAAAAGAAAACTCGGTGGCGGCCTTACGTGACAAACCAAAAAAGAGCCCGCCAATGATGGTTGCCCCGGAACGTGAAGTGCCCGGTATCAATGCGAGACACTGCATCAACCCCACCTTCAGCGCATGCTTCCAGTCCATGTCTTCCACCCGTTCGACATCAACCACGTGTTTTCTACGTTCAGCCCACAAAATCAAGATTCCGCCGATGATAAACGCCATCGCCACCGGTACCGGATGAAACAGGTATTGCTTGATTGTTTTGATGAACAGGAGACCCAGGATTGCGGCGGGCAGAAATGCGATGAAAAGATTTAAAACGAAGCGGTTCTCATCTTCATGCGACCCGATGTTCATCACCACCCCACCAATCTTGGTGCGGTATTCCCAGCATACCGCCAATATTGCGCCCAGCTGAATCACGATTGCGAATACTTTTCCCTTCTCGTCATTGAAGTCGAGCAAATCGCTCACCAGGATTAGATGACCGGTAGACGAAATCGGGAGGAATTCGGTCAAGCCTTCGACAATGCCGAGGATCAAGGCCTTGAGCAGGAGAAGCCAATCCATTGCCCGGTTATCCGGGAAAAAGCATCTGGCCCCGGATAACCACGGATGAACCCAGGAAAGTCAAATTGCTGCCAGCCAATGGGCTCACCCAGCGGAGAAAGTAGTTGCGACGCAACCGATTGATTATTATTTGCATATCCGCAACGGCTTGAGTCTTAAGAGCACTTCTAAATAGTCAAATTTCAGTTCACGAATTGTGGTGCCTGCTTCCGTTTTATCGCATTACCTGCTGCACTCAAAACGTGCTCCCCCGTCCATCAATATATGCTGCACCGGCATGGGTTGCATCTCGACGGCAACAGGATTTGGCAAATGCGTTGTCGGCTGAGCTTGCAAACGGGGTTCATCCTGGACCTGCGAATTTTTGAGGCCCCAAGTAAATCAGGGTCTATATAGAACTAAGGTAGGGATAGTAGACCATGTTAATTACAACTTGCTATAAATCTCTGCTCCTTTTGTCACAAATTCGATCGCTTTTTCTTCCATGCCCTTTTCCAGGGCGTGATCTTCACTGACTCCCTGGCTAGCGGCGTAGTCGCGCACATCCTGGGTGATTTTCATGGAGCAGAAATGGGGGCCACACATGGAGCAGAAATGGGCGAGCTTGGCGCCTTCCTGCGGCAGGGTTTCGTCGTGGAACTGTTTGGCCTTGTCGGGATCGAGACCGAGGTTGAATTGATCATTCCAGCGAAATTCGAAACGAGCTTTGGAAAGCGCGTTATCGCGCATTTGTGCGCCGGGATGACCCTTTGCCAGGTCTGCTGCATGTGCGGCAATTTTATAGGTGATGATGCCGTCTTTTACATCATCCTTGTCCGGCAGGCCAAGGTGTTCCTTGGGAGTCACATAGCACAGCATCGCCGTGCCGTACCAGCCGATCATGGCCGCGCCGATAGCGGATGTAATATGATCGTAACCAGGAGCAATGTCGGTAGTGAGCGGGCCTAATGTATAGAAGGGCGCTTCGGCACAATATTTGAGTTGCAAGTCCATGTTTTCCTTGATGAGATGCATGGGAACATGCCCTGGGCCCTCGATCATTACCTGCACATCATGCTTCCACGCAACTTGCGTTAATTCGCCGAGGGTTTTCAATTCCGCAAACTGGGCCTCATCATTGGCGTCATGAATCGAACCCGGGCGTAAACCATCGCCCAGAGAAAAACTGACATCATAGGATTTCATGATTTCGCAGATTTCCTCGAACCGGGTATAAAGAAAACTTTCCCGGTGATGGGCAAGACACCACTTTGCCATGATCGAGCCGCCGCGCGAAACAATACCGGTCAGGCGCTTTGCTGTCATCGGAACGTAGGCAAGGCGCACGCCCGCATGGATGGTGAAGTAGTCCACACCCTGCTCGGCCTGTTCAATCAAGGTGTCGCGAAAAATCTCCCACGTGAGATCTTCCGCCTTGCCGTTGACCTTCTCCAGCGCCTGATAGATGGGTACGGTACCAATGGGGACGGGGCTGTTGCGGATGATCCATTCGCGGGTTTCATGAATATTCTTGCCGGTGGAAAGGTCCATTACCGTATCGCCGCCCCAGCGGATTGCCCAGGTCATTTTTTCGACTTCCTCCTGGATGCTCGAACCAAGCGCGGAATTGCCAATATTCGCATTAATTTTAACCAGGAAATTACGCCCGATGATCATCGGTTCGGATTCGGGATGGTTAACATTGACAGGGATGATGGCGCGGCCTCGAGCCACCTCGTCACGTACGAACTCTGGTGTGATATGCTGAGGCAGGAATGCACCGAAATCATGTCCCGGATGCTGTCGCGCAAGGAGTTCCCGCCGCTGAGCGTCAAGATGCTCGCAATGCTGATTTTCCCGGATGGCGACATATTCCATTTCCGGGGTAATGATGCCACGACGGGCGTAGTGCATTTGTGTCACATTCACCCCGGTCCTGCCACGGCGGGGCCGGCGCTTCAAATCAAAGCGCATGTCGGCGAGCTCGGGATCGGCAAGACGCTGCTTGCCAAAAGCAGAAGCAGGGCCGGACAGAACTTCCGTGTCCTCGCGCTCGTCTATCCATTTCTCGCGTAATGGCGGTAAGCCGGAGCGGATATCTATTTTTGCCGCAGGGTCGGTATAGGGGCCGGAAGTGTCATATACATAAATCGGCGGATTCTTCTCCGTTCCCATGCTTGCGGGTGTATCGGATTGGCTGATTTCTCGCATCGGCACCTGGATATCGGGACGGGAACCGTGCATATAGACTTTGCGGGACTCAGGCAAAGGCTTGACCGCTCCTTCGTCCACGTGAGCGGTTTTGCTTGAAAACGGCGAGGGAAATTGCGCGGGGTTCAAAACTGTTGCATTCATAGTTCGCTCCTTTAAGTCTTTTAAGTGCCATAAACGAGCGGGACGGTAATCCCAGCTTCCCTACGGCGGCATTACCCGTGTCAGGTGTTAAGGGACTATCTCACCGGTTTACCGGACGATTCCGGAAACGGACCCCTAGCTGCTGCTGTGAAGCTAATGGAAATGTGGAATAATTGCAAGTCTG
>JBOIFK010000069.1:0-6175 GCA_050741585.1 Nitrosospira sp. | reverse complement strand
TATTACTCAATAATTTTAGCCACGACGCCTGCACCCACGGTTCTGCCGCCCTCGCGAATGGCAAATCGCAGACCTTCTTCCATGGCAATCGGCGCAATCAGGTTCACTGTC
Source organism: Nitrosospira sp. (assembly GCA_050741585.1). Taxonomy (GTDB): domain Bacteria; phylum Pseudomonadota; class Gammaproteobacteria; order Burkholderiales; family Nitrosomonadaceae; genus Nitrosospira. Next base: position 6,064 of record JBOIFK010000069.1, on the reverse strand, counting down.
ACCGATACATTGTCCCCCGGCATCACCATTTCCGTGCCTGCCGGCAGTTCAATCGCACCCGTGACGTCGGTGGTGCGGAAGTAGAATTGGGGACGGTACCCCTGGAAAAAGGGAGTATGGCGCCCCCCTTCCTCTTTGCTCAATACGTAAATCTCAGCGCTAAACTTGGTGTGCGGTGTGATCGAGCCCGGCTTGGACAGGACCTGGCCACGCTCGACTTCTTCGCGCTTGGTGCCGCGCAGCAGGACGCCGACGTTGTCACCCGCCTGTCCCTGGTCCAGCAGTTTCCTGAACATCTCCACGCCCGTACAGACGGTCTTGAGGGTAGGCTTCAAGCCAACTATCTCGATTTCTTCGCCCACTTTGACTATCCCGCGCTCCACCCGCCCGGTCACCACCGTGCCCCGCCCGGAAATGGAGAAAACGTCTTCCACCGGCATCAGGAAGGCGCCGTCAACGGCCCGGACCGGTTCCGGTATGTAGCTGTCCAGCGCGTCCGCCAGTTTGTAGATGGAGGGCTCGCCAATGTCGCTCTGGTCGCCTTCAAGCGCTTTCAGGGCAGAACCAATGATGATCGGGGTGTCGTCACCCGGAAAGTTGTATTTGGCCAGGAGCTCCCGCACTTCCATTTCCACCAGTTCCAGCAGTTCGGCGTCGTCCACCATGTCGGCTTTGTTCATGTAGACGATGATATAGGGAACCCCTACCTGGCGCGCCAGCAGGATGTGTTCGCGCGTCTGCGGCATGGGGCCGTCGGCCGCCGATACCACCAGGATGGCCCCATCCATCTGCGCCGCACCCGTGATCATGTTCTTGACGTAGTCGGCGTGCCCAGGACAGTCAACGTGGGCATAGTGGCGAGCCTTGGTTTCGTATTCCACGTGGGAGGTGTTGATGGTGATCCCGCGTGCCTTCTCTTCCGGGGCCGAGTCAATCTGGGCATAGCTCTTCGCCTCCCCACCAAATTTCTTCGCCAGTACCATCGTCACCGCCGCCGTCAATGTCGTCTTGCCATGGTCCACGTGACCAATCGTCCCAACATTCACGTGCGGTTTCGTCCGCTCAAATTTGCTCTTTGCCATGTTGTGCCCTTTTAAAACCTTTTCTACTACGCCGATTTGTAAATTACATACCTATGGAGCCCATGGCCAGGATTGAACTGGCGACCTCTCCCTTACCAAGGGAGTGCTCTGCCACTGAGCTACATGGGCAAGCACCGTTCCTGCTAAACACCAACTTTGCCCTAGTGCAGAATTTTGCACCAGCTTACCCAATAAACCTTTTTTAGCGTCGAACCTGGAGCGGGTGAAGGGAATCGAACCCTCGTCGTAAGCTTGGAAGGCTTCTGCTCTACCATTGAGCTACACCCGCATCTAGCAATCGATTTGGATAGAAGCAACCAATCAACTTATCACGGAATCAGCCATCAGTCGCTATTCCCCTAGGCTCATTAGGGCCATAAACCCGCCCGATCTGCCTTCAGCAAAAAATCAGCCACCTGATTTGGTGGAGGGGGAAGGATTCGAACCTTCGAAGGCAGAGCCGTCAGATTTACAGTCTGATCCCTTTGACCGCTCGGGAACCCCTCCAAATAAAACCGCTAATTGTGAATGCTTTAGGCCGATAAGTCAACGTGCATTTTAGGGCTTTTCCATGCCGGACATTTGCGCGCGCCCGTTGTTCGCTGATTTGCGTATTTTGCTGAATCACCTCTCCATTCATATTGCGAAATTCGCTTCATGGCCCCTCCTTGATGGCATTCAATGCGTGGATCCCTGACGCAGGCCAAGTAGCTCAACATCGAATACCAGTGCTGCATTCGGCGGTATTACACTACCGGCCCCGCGAGAGCCATAAGCCATCTCGGCGGGAATAATCAGTGTGCGCTGCCCCCCCACTTTCATACCCGCAACCCCGCGGTCCCAGCCCTTGATGACGCGTCCCGCGCCCAGCAGAAATGAGAAAGGCGTGCCACGATCACGGGAACTATCGAATTTTGCACCTTTATTTTCAGGTGCGGATGCATCGTAAAGCCAGCCGGTATAATGGACCTCGACGGTTTTGCCGACGGCAGCTTCTTCTCCGCTGCCTGTTTTTGTATCTTTTTTTACGAGCTCAGTCACGTTGGCTGCTCCTTTCTTGGTTTCGGAAAATGCGGCTTGAGGCAAGAAAATTATGCCGGATATCAATATACTCAAATTAATCAGTGTGCTTACTTTAGACATGGCCACCTCAAAAATTAAATTGAAATCATCAAAAGACGCCTATAAAAATTTGCCGCTTGTTCCGATACTTCGTTGCTCTCAGAAAATACATTCTGATCTATCAAGGATGCCGTATTAAATTTCTTGGATTGCGCTCTCAGCCTGAGAAAGCGAGCAATACAGTTTGCAGGTCAGCCATTGCAACCTTGAATTTTACAGAATCTTCTGAATTGTCATCAGGAAGCAAACCATGCTCCTATTTTGATCCGGCTCCTGCTCCGCGGGCACCAAATGCTACGTCAGATTTGTCGACACCGGTATTCTCTGCGCACCAACTCTCAAATATTATACCCGGTATGTTAATCTGCGCCGCAGCCGAATAACACCTGTCAGATCAGACAATGCCGCCGATAACTGGATGGGAGACCACGCATGCAGGAGCGCCCAAACGAGGAAATGCACCAGACTGCCCAGGAAACGGGTCCAACGCGCCTGCATGATTCGCGCGTGGTCCGCGTCCTGTACTTAACAGCGGGTTTTGCCGCCCTGACATTGGGTGCAGTAGGGGTGGTGCTGCCGGTGCTGCCCACCACCCCTTTTGTGCTACTCGCCGCCGCCTGCTTCGCGCGCAGCTCGCCACGCTTTCATGACAAGCTCCTGACCAACCGCATTGCCGGCCCGATCATCCGTGAATGGGTGGAACACCGCAGCATTCCTCGCCGGGTCAAGCGCTGGGTATACCTATTGATGGTGCTGTCATTCGGTAGCTCCATCCTGCTGCTGACATCTGCCTGGCACCAGGTAATGCTGGCTGCGCTGGGGATTACCCTGGTGGCGTTTATCTGGCGCATACCCGTAAGAGATACCGATCCCGGCCCATAACGCATTTATAATCAATCAAAAACCACTGGAAAAAAGGCAATCGACTGAATCCGGTTCTTCATTTGAATCGCTCGTGAATGCCAATCGCCTCGTGACACGGCCGGTCCGCCTGCATCCTATTGTTGAGTAGCCCTGCGGTTCCTCCTGGTTTATTAATAGCTTATCTATGGTGGCAATTATCTCGAGGCCGCCAAGAGCGCGCAAGAATCGCTCTCACTAACCCGCATTACCACACCTGCCATGTGTTACCCACGCGGATGGTGCATGGCATGTATCTGTTTCAGCCGCTCGCGCGCTACATGCGTATAGATTTGAGTGGTGGAGATATCGGCATGGCCCAACAACATCTGTACGACACGCAGGTCGGCGCCGTGGTTGAGCAAGTGAGTCGCAAAAGCGTGGCGCAACGTGTGTGGCGACAAGGCCTTCACGATGCCTGCCCGCCGTGCGTACCGTTTGATCAGATGCCAGAAAGCCTGGCGTGTCATGGCCGAACCACGAGAGGTAACGAATAGAGCATGACTCACCTTTCCGCTCAGTAGCACGGATCGAATTTCCTTGGTATAGCGGATGATCCACCCCAGCGCTTCCTCGCCCAAGGGTGCCAGACGCTCCTTGCCACCCTTGCCCATCACCCGTATGACACCCATGCTCAGGCTGATTTGCGCGACCTCAAGACCCACCAGCTCCGATACCCGTAGTCCGCTGGCGTATAACACCTCAAGCATTGTGCGATCGCGTAAGCCCAGGGGTTGGTCCACATCAGGCACGTTAAGCAGCGCTTCCACGTCAGCTTCGGTCAGGCTCGCGGGCAGACTCCGGGGAAGCTTCGGCGTATCAATACTGAGGCTGGGATCAGCCTGGATTTTTCCCTGGCGTAGCAAAAAGCGGTAGAACCGCTTCAGACTCGACAGTTCGCGGCTGGTCGTGCTGGCCTTGACCTTGACCGAAACCTTATAGGCGAGAAACCCGAGCAGATCGGAATGTGTCGCCCCTACCAGCGTACCGTCGTTCCATTTTTGCTTTGCAAGCCAGTCGCTGAATTGCTGCAAATCGCTGCGGTAGCTCTCCAAGGTATTGCGAGACAGACCATCTTCCAGCCACAGGGCATCGGAGAATGCATCCAGCAACCCTGCGTTAAGCTCGGATGCGCTCATGTTGCAGCAACCAGCGCTTGATAGTAAGCGGAGTTCCGTCTCTTGCGTTCATGAAGCCGCCCAACCCGCCATTCCTGGCAATAACACGGTGACATGGAATGACGATGGGAAGCCGGTTGGCGCCACACGCCTGCCCCACAGCACGGGGAGCGGAGTGCAATTGCTCAGCGATATCAGCATAACTGAGGGTTGCGCCGCTGGGGATGTTCTGAATGGAATTCCATACCCGGCGCTGGTGGATGGTACCGCCAACGTGAAGCGATAAATCAAACACAAAACCGGGATCAGCAAGATATGCCTGCAACTGCCTGCAAACTTCCCTGGCAAGAAAATTCTGTGGCGCCAGCAAAGGCGTGTCCAGCGGCAGATACTCAATATCGGTCAACCAGTCCTCCTCGATGCGAAGACCAAGAACGGCAAAGGGTGTAGCGAGTCTCGCCTGATGATTATCTGCTGACTTTGCTTTCGAGGTCGTTTTCAATTCGTTCACGGCACGTCGACTATATTGCCAGTCATCACAAACCACACACCAAACTATTGTGCACCGGCCAACAGCATCCGGGCCCGTCATGCCTCGACCGGTGTGTCAAACCGGTCGAGGGATTTTTTATTCGCCGGCTATGCTGTCCGCTTTGACTTTATGCGAATAGTCCGGCGATAATCGGCCATTATCCGGCTTGAGCAATCTGTCGGCAAGACCATAAATGAAGGAGCAGTTGTGAAATTTAATATAAAAAGTGGAAATCCTGAGAAGCAACGCAGTGCCTGCGTGGTTATAGGCGTGTTCGAGCCGCGCAAGTTGACTGACGCTGCGCTTGCCGTGGACAAAATTTCCAATGGCTATCTCCGCGGCATATTGCATGGTGGCGATATGGAAGGCAAGGCCGGCTCGACACTGATGCTGCACAATGTGCCCAATACCCTGTGTGAGCGGGTATTGCTGGTAGGACTTGGCAAGGAACGAGAGCTCGGCGATAAAGGATACTGCGACTCGGTGCGCGCCGCTTTCAAAGCGCTACATGAAACCGGCGCCACGGACGCTACCCTGTTTTTGACTGGGGTGCCGGTAGAAAAATGCGACGACGCCTGGAAAGTTTCACAGACCGTGATCGTGGCGATGGAAAGCATCTACCGTTTCGATCGCCTCAAAAGCAAGGCGGAGGAGATCAAGCCGCATCTACGCAAAATCACGCTGGGCCTCATGGGCACGACAGGTGGAACGAAGCTCGCCGCCAGCGAAAGCGCTTTGCAGCAGGGGCTTGCCATCGCCGAGGGGATGAATCTGACCAAAGACCTGGGAAACCTTGCGCCCAATATCTGTACCCCCGCTTATCTGGCAGAGCAGGCCGTGATTATTGCCAAGACTTATAAGCTCAAGGCCACCATCCTGGGGCAGAAGGACATGGAAAAACTCTGCATGGGATCGCTGCTGGCCGTTGCCCGTGGCAGCCGCCAGCCCGCCAAGCTCATCGCGCTGGAATACTGGGGACGAACAAAAAAGGAAAAGCCCGTCGTGCTGGTAGGCAAGGGAGTCACGTTTGATACCGGCGGCATTTCGTTAAAGCCGGCGGCGGAAATGGACGAGATGAAGTACGACATGTGCGGTGCAGCCAGTGTGCTTGGCACCATCACGGCGATTGCGCGAATGCGGCTTCCGGTCAATGTGGTCGGCATTATTCCGACCACCGAGAACATGCCGGGCGGCAATGCCACCAAACCCGGCGATGTTGTGACCAGTATGTCGGGGCAAACCATAGAAATCCTCAATACCGATGCTGAAGGACGGCTGATCCTGTGTGATGCGCTGACTTATGCCGAACG
>JBOIFK010000068.1:0-5298 GCA_050741585.1 Nitrosospira sp. | reverse complement strand
CTGCAGGAAATCCGACGCACATACGTTAGCTGCCAACATACACTCTTCGATCAGACGATGGGCGTCGTTGCGCTTTATCGGGAGAATGCGCTCGATTTTGCCCTGATCGTTGAAAATCATCTGGGTTTCAATGGTTTCAAAATCAATCGCACCCCGCTTCTCACGTGCTTTCAACAAGACCTTGAATAATTTGTAGAGCAACCGGACATGGGGCAGAAACTGGCTATATTGCTTCGCATCTTCTCCTTTGGGGCTGTCCAGCATCGCCGCCACGCTGGTATAGGTAAACCGGGCATGGGAATACATTACGGCCGGATAAAAACGATAGCTGCGGAAATCTCCCGCAGCATCAAGGCTCATCTCGCACACCATGCATAAACGATCCACCTGGGGATTAAGCGAACACAAATCATTGGAAAGCGCTTCCGGTAACATCGGGATCACGCGCCGGGGAAAATACACCGAATTTCCGCGATTGAGCGCCTCCTGATCGAGTTCATCCTGAGGACGCACATAATGACTGACATCAGCGATGGCCACATATAATTTGTAGCCTTTTCCGTCACGCTCGCAATATACTGCGTCGTCAAAGTCTCGCGCAGTTTCACCGTCTATCGTTACCAGCGGCAGATGCCGGATATCCTCTCTTTCCGCCAGCTCTGCTTCCCGTACTTTGCCTGGGAATCCGGCGGAAAGTTTTTCCACTTTCGGCGGAAACTTGTAAGGCAAATCATGCTTGCGAAGGGCAATCTCGATTTCCATTCCCGGCGCGGTATAGTCACCCAGAATCTCGACGATGCGGCCAATAGGCTGCGCGTTTTTACTGGGCTGCTGGATGATTTCCACCATCACTACCTGGCCCGCCCTGGCACTCATGGATTCTTCCCCGGGTATCAGAATATCCTGGCTGATGCGTCTGTTCTCCGCCTCCACAAACAAGATTCCATGATCGGCGTGTAACCGACCCACCAATTGCGTGACCGCGCGCTCCAGTACTTCCACAATGGCGCCCTCCCGGCGCCCACGCCGGTCCATGCCAATTTCGCGCACCATGACACGATCGCCATGCAGCGCCTTATGCATTTCCTTGGGGCTCAGAAACAAATCCGGACTGCCGTCATCGGGAATCAGAAAGCCAAAACCATCTGCGTGGCCCTGTATTTTACCCTTGACGAGATCGAGCTTCTCCACCACGCAGATATCGCCCTTGCGGTTATGCATGATCTGGCCTTCGCGCACCATTGCGGAAATACGGCGGCCGAAAATTTCGTTTTCTTCTTCGGTGATTTCGAGCAGGCTCCGTAACGCTCCCTCGTTCACGGGCACCCCCTGCTCTTTCAGGATTTGCAGCATGAACTCCCGGCTCGGCAACGCTTGGCCGTAACGCTCCGTTTCACGACCAAGGTGAGGGTCCAAATTGCGGAGCTTGCGTTCCTTCTTGATTGACAAAGCAATGATTTCCTATAGAATTGCGCGTCTACCCATCAAGCATGCCCAGATGGCGGAATTGGTAGACGCACTAGGTTCAGGTCCTAGCGGTGGCAACACTGTGGAGGTTCGAGTCCTCTTCTGGGCACCATTATTAATACATGCCCCCCGTCAAAATTGTCAGCGCGCCATACACTAAAATGCGTGGCTTTCAGCAGTTTCGATACATGCTGCCCGATTTGACACCAGAATTATAGCAGGCGGCAGAACAAGGCATTGAACAGCATGGCCCGCATGGATCAGACATCAGGGCCCCCAAACTGTGGTAGAAAGATATCATTCTATAACGATTTTTCCGTGGGTTACGGCTGCAAAACCGACATCTCAGGCTCCTCATGAGCCCAGCCTCGGTTGATTATCACGAATTTTGCCAATTTCTAGCTGTAAAATCTTACAGCTATTCATGAATTCCAATCCATTGTCTTATAGCATCATCAATCAACGATCGATGACCGAAAAGAACTGATTCCCGGGAAAGAGAACCGCCATCATTCAGATGGGGATTCAACTTTCAGCAATTTGATCTAAACCCGGGCTTGGGCCGGCGGAATGTGCGGTTTCAGAGTGTAGGCAAGGTGCAACGATGCAAAATAATGCAACCGCGCGGGTTGGAGCATGGCTTCCGAGGGATGGCGCGAATCTGGGGCAGGATGCGGCGCGATGAAACACTGTCGCGGCATCCCCTACACCACCCAACTTCCGTTTCGCGGCGACCCTCATTTGACGCTCAAGAATACCCAATTCAAATACGTTTGCGCGCAACGCGGCAGCAGCATCTATGCAGGCAAAGATGTATGCTCCGTCCATCCCCCATTCTCCGGCGCGCATACAATAATCAAGGCCGCCTCCATGAGCCGGTCATGCCCACGCAGGCCATCCTGTTATCAGTTAATCATAACGTTTGCGGCCGGCAATCGGTCATCAGCGAGATCACTTTTAAAATCCGCTGGATTTTCCATTAAAGATATTTGAGCTTCCTGATGAATGACGTGGTTGCCGCCTTTAACGAATACTTCGAAATAATTGACGCCCGTTCCCCGGATTTGTTGCGTAATGTATTTCACCTGCGCTACCGGGTGTACTGTATCGAGCAACGCGCCCCAGGATTTGACGCGTCGAACTATCCAACCGAGATGGAAAGCGACGACTATGATCGCCATTCATCCCATATCCTTCTACGGCACCGCCCGTCCGGCGAATTTGTCGGAACGGCTCGCCTGATACTTCCCGATCCGCTGGATCCGAAAAAGCTCCTTCCTACCGAGCAACACACTCAATTCGATACCACACTCATTGACGCCAGCAAGCTATCTCGGCAAAACACCGGTGAAATATCACGGCTGGTCGTTGTGCGCCGATTCAGCCGGCGCAGAGACGAACTGCTTCATGCAATTGGGAATGGAATGGTTGTTGAAAAATGGACGCCGACAAAACAGCGCCGCTTCCCTCACCCTATGCTAGCGCTTGCCGTTGGCATCATACGCATGTCGGTAGAACACAATATCACCCACTGGTTTTCGGTAATGGAGCCCGCCTTGAACCGGCTGCTGGGGCTCTATGGATTACAGCTCGACCCAATCGGGCCAATAATCAATCACCATGGCCTGCGCCGGCCCCACTACGTCGATCTGGTCGAGATGTTGGACAGGATGCACAAAAACCACACCCAATATTGGGAACTGGTTACCGACTACGGCAGAGTCAGGCCAATATCCAGCCGATACGCACCTGACCCACCATCGGATCTTCCACATTGCCGTTAAAGGCTGCACGATAATCTTCAAAGATTTTTACAGCTTTACCCGTCGCATCCGTTATTAATGTTTCCGGTGAGGCTAACGACAAATGAGACAAGGCTTGCGGGTAAGGCTCCGGTCCATTTTACGTGTGTCATCCATTTCTCTTTCGTTGATCTCAACCTTAACCGGTTTCGGCAGACCGCACGAGCCGGATGAATTGTATAAATCGTGACAATTAGTTTAAACATTGGCCGTTTCATCCTATTCGTATCTCTGCTGCTCAGCATAATTTATGCAGGTGCCGCCGAGGCAACGGAGCCATATGAGATTGTGACCTACCCAGGTGTCAAGGAGAAGACTCTTTCCAAGAGTACCCTGCGCGCCATCTTTGGTATGCGCCTTCACACCTGGCCGGACGGTACGGCGATCAGAGTATTCGTGATGCCCGATGATGCACCCTTGCATGCCGCTTTCTCCAAGGAAAAGCTGAATGTCTTCCCATATCAGTTACGTTCCGCTTGGGATCGTCTGGTGTTTTCCGGCACGGGCCAGGCACCCGACACCGTAACCTCCGCCGAGGAAATGCTTGCCAGGGTTGCCAGCACGCCTGGAGCCATCGGCTATTTAACTAAATCCATGATGGATGACAGAGTCAATGTACTGCAGATCAAATAGCAGACCGTCTACCCGTTCCGGATGGGCTATCACTTTGATTGCCCTACCGGTCTTCCTGTGGACGTTGCCGGCGCAAGCCCAAAAACTGCCACCGCTGCCAAAGCTGCCTCACAACCTGCAGATTCACGGCTTCGCGAGCCAGTCGTGGCTAAAGAGTTCGGATAATAACGTTTTCGGAAAAAGCAGTTCCGATAGCGGCAGTTTTGGTTTTACGGAAGTGGGTTTGAATGCTTCCATGCGGCCATTGACCAGGTTGCAATTTTCGGCGCAAATGCTGTCACGCCGGGCAGGCGAAGGCAGCCCCGGCAATGTCCGCCTCGATTATGGGTTTATGGACTACACCTATTTCTCCGGTGAAACCAGTCAACTGGGAATACGGCTGGGCCGAATGAAAACCCCCCTGGGCTTCTACAACGATACGCGTGACGTTCCTTTCACGCGGCCAAGTATTCTGTTACCCCAGTCGATCTATTTCGATCGCACCCGCAAACTCGCGCTTGCCGCCGACGGCATGCACCTATATGGTGAGCGTCGTTCCGATATAGGAGACATCTCTTTCCAGGCTGGCGTAGTGCGGCCTCTGGTGCGCGGCGATGAGGCCGAGGCAGCCGTTTTTCAGCAGCAATTTCCGGGACATCTGGCACCGGAAATCTCATATACCAGCCGCGTGAATTACGATCTCGATGGCGGACGCATCCGTTTAGCGGTCAGCGCGTCGCAACTGAACATGAGTTATGCCCCGGGGGCAGTCGATGGAGTTCATGCAGGCACGGTTCGCTTTACGCCATTGATTTTCTCCGCGCAATATAACGCCGAGCGCTGGAGCCTTACTTCGGAATATGCTCTCCGCCGCCTTGAATATACCAATTTCGGCGCCATCCCCAACCTCGATTTCTACGGAGAGAGCTACTACTTCCAGGGCGCCTATCGCTTTACCCCCGAATGGGAAGCCGTCGTTCGCTACGATGTTCTCCATACGGATATGGCGGACCGTGACGGAAGCAAATGGGCAGCGTCGCCAGCAAGCGGAGGGCGCCCTGCGCATACCCGTTTCGCCAAGGATATCACTGTCGGTCTCCGTTGGAATGTCACACCGGAGTTCATGCTGCGCGCGGAATATCACAACGTCAACGGCACCGCCTGGCTTTCCACCCTGGACAATACGAATCCTGGCGACCTGACTCAGCGCTGGCATCTTTTCTCGGTTCTAGGTTCCTATCGGTTCTAGAGACGATGCCCATGGAACAGAATCTCCATCAAGGTACAGTAGAACGTATTGGTACCGGAAGGCCCGGGCCACACAAATTTCTGGGTCTAAAATGGAAAGTGTTATTGCTGAGCAGTTTGATCTTGCTCACGATCGTCGCTTCGTTCAGCGCAATTACCTACTCAAGTC
>JBOIFK010000067.1:0-12148 GCA_050741585.1 Nitrosospira sp. | reverse complement strand
GTACTATGCACCACCTTGCTTCTGATCGCCGCCACGCTGTCGCTGATACCGGTGGCGGGACAATTTATTTTCACCCTTCTCTCGCCGGTATTTTTAGCCGGACTGATGATAGGGTGCAGAGCTCTGGAGCAGGGCGACAAGCTCGAGGTTACTCATTTGCTTGCAGGCTTCCGGCACACCTCCGGCCCGCTGATCACTATTGGAGGAATTTATCTGGTCGGACAGGTGCTGATTCTCGGTGTATTCATGCTGGTCGGAGGGAATGTATTGATGGATCTATTGATAGATGGAAAACGAGTCGACGAGAATGAGTTAAAAAACGTCTCGGGCGATATGTTATCCGCCTCTCTGGTGGCGCTAATGCTATCCATTCCATTAATGATGGCGGCGTGGTTTGCGCCTTTATTAGTGATATTCAAAGGCATGGCCGCCCTGGATGCGATGCGGACAAGCTTTTTTTCCTGCCTCAAAAACATTGTCGCGTTCCAGATTTATGCGGTCATACTGATCGTGCTGACAATAATCGCTACAATTCCCTACGGCCTCGGATTGTTTGTGCTGGTACCGACCCTGTTTGCTTCCATTTATGCAAGTTACAGAGATATTTTCGTGGATGCGGATGAACCAGCATGAGTTGGGACCATTGCCATATAGATCCTGACTCCGGCAGTTGACCGCTTACTCTGTCGGCCGGCACCTCGTTTCGCAATGACTTTTTCCCATCGAACTTAACCCTTTCGACGAATCCGCTACCGCGTATTCGGAGCCAGATATTAGACAGAAATCAATTTGGCATATTCCAGCAATAACCACTTCGTGCCGGCCCGGCCGAACTTGACCTCAACGCGCGCATCCGCACCTTGACCTTCGCAGTTGACTATCACACCGGTGCCGAATTTGGCGTGAACTACGTTTTGTCCTATCCGCCAACGCGATGCCACCGAGTCCTGGGTGGCGTTCAGTGTGCGCGTTTGCATGCCATGACCAGGCTCCTGGAATACGCGGCTTAATCCCTGCCTCCTGGCACCCCATTCCTGGCTGCGAGTTGCTGTCTTCTGCACCGGCTGAAGCCACTTAAGCAAACTATCTGGAATCTCCTGCAAGAAACGCGAGGGAATGTTGTAGCGGGTCTGACCATTCAACATGCGGCTTTGGGCAAAACTCAAATACAACCGTCGTCGCGCCCGGGTCAAAGCCACGTATATTAAACGCCGTTCCTCCTCCACGCCTCCTGCTTCGTTGCGGCTGTTATCGTGGGGAAATAAACCTTCTTCCAGTCCGTTCAGAAACACGCTGTGAAACTCCAATCCCTTGGCCGAGTGTACCGTCATCAACTGCAACGCATCCTGGCCGCCGCCGGCCTGATGCTCGCCTGCTTCCAGCGACGCGTGGGTCAGGAATGCCACGAGACTATCGTCTTCGGCCTCGTGCACGAAGCTGGTAGCGGCATTGATCAATTCATTCAGGTTCTCCAGACGATCGGCGCCCTCGCGTTCAGCCCGATAATGTGCCGCCAGCCTGCTATGCTCCAGCATGTGTTCGACGATTTCCGGTAATGGCAGCGCCTCGCAAGCCTGGCGCATTGATTCGATCAGTGCAACAAAAGCATCAACTCCTTTTTTTGGCTTGGTCACCTCCCTGCTCCCCCCAGGCCTGGTTACGATTCTGGCCGAATCGGAAACGACAGTTGCCGCACCATTGCATTTCTGTCGCATTGCGGCCCACAAACTTCCACCTTGCCGCCTGGCTTCATCCTGTAATAACTCCAGGCTTCGCAGGCCGATGCCGCGCACGGGAAAATTGACGATCCGGAGCAGTGCATTATCATCGTGGGGATTGGCGATCAGCCGCAAATACGCCAAAGCGTGCTTGATTTCCTGCCGCTCGAAGAAACGCATGCCGCCATAGACCCGATAAGCCAGAGAAGCATTGAACAAGGCATGTTCCAGCACCCGTGATTGGGCATTAGAACGGTATAACAACGCTATCTGGGATAACGCCACGCCTTCTGCGCGAAGCGCTTTGACTTCGTCCACGATAAACGCCGCCTCATCGAAATCAGTCGGCGCGTTATACACGCGTATCGGTTCGCCATGGCCTTCAGACGTCCAGAGATTCTTGCCGAGACGACCGCTATTATTACGTATGAGTGTGTTAGCGGCATCCAGGATATTTCCATGCGAACGATAGTTCTGCTCCAGTTTGATGACTTTAGAAATACGGAAATCTCTCTCGAAATCCCGCATATTGCCGGTATTCGCACCACGGAACGCATAGATACTCTGATCATCGTCCCCAACCACAAATACAGCAGCGCGGTCGCCGGCAAGCAGCTTTAACCAACGGTATTGCAGCCGGTTGGTATCCTGAAATTCATCCACCAGAATATGGTTGAATCGAGCACGATAATGTTCGCGCAGATGTTCATTGCACCTCAGCAACTCGTAATTACGCAATAGCAATTCAGCGAAATCCACCACACCTTCCTTATTGCATTGCTGCTCGTAGAAAAGATAAAACTCAACCATCTTGCGTGTGAAATCATCGTAAACTTCGACCCCCGATGCTCGTAGCCCTTCTTCTTTGGCATTGTTGATGAACCATTGCACTTGACGAGGGGGGAACTTTTCGTCATCCGCGCCAAGGCTTTTCAAAATACGCTTGATAACGGCCAGCTGATCGGCGGAATCCAGAATCTGAAAAGCCTGTGGCAACCCGGCGTCCTGATGATGAGCACGCAGCATGCGGTTGCATAGGCCATGAAAGGTGCCTACCCACATGCCACGCGTGTTGATCGGCAGCATGGAAGAAATGCGGACGAGCATTTCCTTCGCCGCCTTGTTAGTAAAAGTGACGGCCAGTATGCCGTGAGGACTGACTTGGCCAGACTGGATTAAATGCGCAATACGAGTAGTCAGCACCCGCGTCTTGCCACTGCCGGCGCCTGCCAGCACCAGCGCTGACCGATGTGGCAGGGTAACAGCTTCAAGTTGTTCAGGGTTTAATGCTGAAAGTAGAGAAGACATTGAGAGAAAACTTTTCCGCGGCGAGTTTCAGACCGGGATTTATCTAGCCGGCATTGGGTCCCGGCCGTAAGAGACTGGTAAAGGAACTGGGTTATTGTTCAGGGAGGCCCTGATTTTCAGGCCTCACCCTGGCAAAGATGCGCAAAAGAGTACCCGCATACGTTGGATTATAAAAGGTGAATCTCTTTGGGTCGCACTGGGGTGCGCGGATTGACAGAGGCACTTCACAGAGGCCGCTCTTTGCAAAAAAGATTACCTGTTTCGGCTTTCCCTCACCAGATCCAGGATCAGTGGCGTTAATATCAACTCTATGGATAAGCCCATTTTTCCGCCAGGGACGACGATTGTGTTCGGACGAGACATGAATGAGTTGTGAATCATGGAAAGCAGGTAAGGAAAGTCCACGTTCTTGGGATCACGGAAGCGGATTACGACAAAACTTTCATCCAGGGTCGGAATGTCGCGCGCAATGAAGGGATTGGAGGTATCAACCGTCGGTACCCGCTGGAAATTAATGTGGGTGCGTGAAAATTGCGGAGTAATGTAATATACATAATCGTGCATACGGCGCAGGATGGTATGCGTCACCGCTTCCGCCGAATAGCCTCGCGCATTCATGTCGCGGTGTATTTTCTGGATCCACTCCAGGTTGACGATAGGCACAACACCCACCAGCAAATCCACATGTTCCGCCACATCGGCGGTATCGCTCTTCACCCCGCCATGCAAGCCCTCGTAAAATAGCATATCGGAACCGCGCTTTATCGATGCCCACGGGGTGAATGTACCAGCCTTTTGCTGGTAGGGAGCGGCTTCTTCATCATTGTGCAGATACAGACGGGTCTTGCCACCCCCACTCTCGCCATATTCCTTGAATAATGCGCCCAATTTCTCGAATTCGTTGGCTTCCGGGCCGAAATGACTGATGGGATGACCGCCATTCTTCTCCGATTCGGCTACGGCTTTTCGCATGGCATCACGGTCATAGCGATGGAAGCTGTCGCCTTCGACCACCGCAACAGTCAGTTTCTCGCGACGAAAAATATGCTCGAAACTATTCTTGACTGTCGACGTACCGGCGCCGGACGACCCAGTGACGGCGATAACGGGGTGTTTTTGTGACATGCGATACTCTCCTCGGTAAATAAGACAATCAAAATGTTAAAATACTTTTGTACCCAATAAATCCCGTACCCAATAAACCCAGTAAACTCGCCCCGCTCCGGTAAATCGTCGGCGGCACTTTTCGTCGACATAATACCTGTTTTCTTGAGAATTTTGGTAGGAATAGGTAAAGGTTATTCCATTGCGGCTTCCGCGGCAATGGTTGCACTCATGGAGATCCACCAGGCTAATTTACACGATATTTTTTTGATCAGCCGCCCGTGCTTTGCAGCAAGGAATCAACTACCGGATTTAGATTGGAATTTGACTTTCACCCGAGCCTGGCATAGAATTCGCGGTTATCTAAATAAGCAGAGTAGGCCTTGTGAAAACCTTTTCAGCCAAACCACATGAAGTAATCCACGACTGGTTCGTCATCGACGCGGCCGGCAAGGTGCTGGGACGTCTCGCCGCCGAGATTGCCCATCGCTTGCGAGGCAAGCATAAGCCTATTTTCACCCCTCATGTGGATACCGGCGATTTTATCGTTGTCATCAATGTCGACAAGCTGCGTGTCACCGGCAACAAAGCGGAAGACAAGACCTATTATCGTCACAGCGGCTATCCGGGGGGCATTTACGAGACCAGTTTCGCCAAGATGCATACCCGCTTTCCGGGGCGGCCACTGGAAAAAGCCGTCAAGGGCATGCTGCCAAAAGGTCCGCTCGGTTATGCCATGTTAAAGAAACTCAAGGTCTATTCCGGTTCCGCACACCCGCACGCGGCACAACAACCGCGACAACTTGAAGTCAGGGCTTAATTCAATACTATGAGCGCAACATATAATTATGGCACCGGCCGTCGCAAAAGTGCGGTGGCACGGGTATTCATCAAGCCTGGCAAAGGTCTGATTACCGTGAATAGCAAACCGGTGGATGAATTCTTCTCCCGCGAAACGGGCCGCATGGTCGTTCGACAGCCGCTTGAGTTAACTGGAAACCTTACCAGCTTTGACATCATGGTCAACATCCACGGGGGCGGTGAATCCGGGCAGGCCGGGGCGGTGCGCCATGGCATTACGCGCGCGTTGATTGACTTTGACGCCGCGCTTAAACCCGTATTAAGCAGCGCCGGGCTGGTGACACGGGACGCACGTGAAGTGGAACGGAAGAAGGTTGGTCTACGTAAGGCGCGCCGGCGTAAGCAATTTTCCAAGCGATAGTTTTTTGCGCATACGCCCATACCAAAAAGCCGCCTGTTTCTGGCGGCTTTTTTTCTTGTTGCCTATGATCGGCCAGCCGGTTGCCTTCCATGCAGATAGTCAATTGATCGAACCAAAAAAATAAAAACATCTCTAAAATACGAGATTCCAGGCAACCGCGTTCGTTAATTCCCACTAACCGAGGACCAGAGCAAGATGCTGATGGAAGACAGGTTGATGCGTGATGCGCATTCCTCGAAGTCTCCGTGGAGATTCTGTCCTTCGGGTAAAAACCTGGAGATTTTATGCATAAAGTTGGTATCGTAGGCGGAACCGGTTATACCGGCGTAGAGTTACTGCGCATTCTGTCGCAGCATCCCGAGGTGAGCATACATGCCATCACCTCGCGCAAAGAGGCCGGAATGGCCGTAGCCGAACTATTCCCGAGTTTACGCGGACGGGTATCGCTTAAATTTTGTGATCCAGCCGAAGCTGGTCTGGACAAATGCGATATCGTATTCTTTGCCACACCCAACGGTATTGCCATGCAACAAGCCAGATCGTTGCTGGATGCCGGAGTACGGGTGATAGACTTGGCTGCCGATTTTCGTATCAGGGATGTCGCGGTGTGGGAAAAATGGTATGGCATGCCGCATGCATGCCCCGATCTGGTAGAAGAAGCTGTCTATGGCCTGCCCGAAATCAACCGTGACAGAATCAAGGATGCGCGGCTCATAGCGAATCCCGGATGTTATCCCACCGCGGTGCAACTCGGATTCTTGCCCTTGATCGAAGCCGGTATTGTGGATCTGGATCATCTTATTGCCGACGCAAAATCCGGCGTTTCCGGTGCGGGAAGAAATGCGGAAGTGCATACGCTGTTTGCCGAAGCAGCGGATAACTTCAGGGCTTATGGTGTGCCCGGGCACCGCCATCTACCCGAAATCAGGCAGGGCTTGGTTCGCGCGGCGGCAAGGCCGGTCGGGCTGACATTTGTTCCGCATCTCACCCCGATGATCCGGGGCATTCACGCCACCCTCTATGCCAGATTAACCACCAAGGCCGATCTGCAAGCTCTATACGAAAAACGCTACGCCGGCGAGCCGTTTGTTGACGTGCTTCCCGCAGGCTCTCATCCCGAAACCCGCTCTGTACGAGGCTCAAATCTCTGCCGCATTGCAGTCCACCGTCCGCAGGATGACAATACGGCGGTGATACTGTCGGTCACAGACAACCTTGTCAAGGGCGCAGCAGGACAGGCCGTGCAGAACATGAATCTGATGTTCGGCTTGTCGGAAACCCTTGCTATCGATTTTGCTCCATTGTTGCCATAAAAATCATTGGATCTGGCGAATCGGAGCGAAAAGCGGTTGCAAACGACCACCGGTTTCTGGAGATCATCATTATCCTTCGATCAAAAAAGCGCGAAACAGGGAGTGGCAAGAAGCCTTTATAGCCGATTTCCTTCAGGCCGGATGGCTGCCAGAACGTGGGTACGAATATTGTTGATAAATGGATTAAAGTTAAGCCAGGCGGAAGACGTAGAATAGTGAGACGTCGCCATGATGCATTGTTCTATTGCACGAGTTATCGCGATCCCTTTATCCAGCACCAATCTGTTTTTCTATCCCGCTCGATGGAAATGCTTTGCCAATTTAAATTGAAGTCTTCCGCGCTTTTACTAATGCTCTATATCCAGACGTATCGCTTTACAGCGCAATAATTTGATGGTCAGAATCAAATCGCTAAAAAGAAAATCTGGCATATTCGCGCCGCGAGTGGCCGTGCGTCCGCAAAGTCCCGGGTATTTGCGTTGGCTGATCATCGCCGTGCTTGCCGCACTCGCGCTGGCGCTGTCCTGGGGCATGTACGACGCCGGGCGCAAGTTCGCGGGCTTTGACAAGAATGAAACAAATTATGAATTAGATCGGCTAGCCCAGCTGAACAAACGTCTGCAACAGGATAACGATGAGCTACGTATGAAAACAGCTGGCCTTGAGCGCCAGTCACAGATTGATGTCGCCGCGAGCGAGGATGTTACCAAGCAAGTCAAGATGTTGGAAGATGAAAATACCCGTCTGAAAGAAGATGTGGCTTTTTTTCAGAATCTTCTTTCAGTCAACGGAAAAACCGAACAAAGAGTTTCTATCGGCCGTTTAAAGCTGGAACGAGGGCAGTTGCCCGGGGAGTATCATTACAGCCTGTTGCTGGTGCAAGGAGGACAGCGCACCAAGGATTTTCAGGGGAGTCTGGAATTCGTGGTCAATTTCCGGCAGAATGGAGAAAAAATGGTCACCCCCCTTGCCAGCGAAAGTCCCTCGAAGACGTTTAACGTTAGTTTCAAGTTTTATCAACGCGTGGAGAAAAGTTTCCGTATGCCGCCGGACGTCATCGTGGAAAGCATGCAGGTAAAGGTTTTTGAAAACGGTACAGCGCAGGCAAGAGTAGTGCAGACTGTGAATCTGTCTTAGCGAAGGAGAGAGAATGTTCGGGAAGAAAGCAAACAAACCTCACAGTCATATTGACTCGCTTATCGGCGCAGGCACCCGCATCGACGGCAATATCAGCTTCAGTGGAGGGTTACGCATCGATGGTCAAGTCCGAGGAAACATCACTGCGACAGGGGATAAGCCCAGTACCCTTGTGCTGAGCGACCAGGCCGTCATCGAAGGCAAAATCAAGGTTTCTCACGCAGTCATTAATGGCACCGTCGTTGGCCCCATACATTCAAACGAATATCTGGAACTACAATCCAAAGCCAGGGTCTCGGGCGAAGTGTGTTACAAAATCATGGAAATTCAGCTTGGAGCCTCAATCGAAGGCATGTTGCTTCAACAGGATGATGCGGAGCCCGGCAACAAAGTCGTCGCATTGATCCCCACCGCCCATGGTGATTGACGTTTGCACGATGGCGGAGGATAATTTTTCCACCAATTAACTTATTCGGAAATTCAATATGAACGCAGCAACCGAGTCAAACTTGGTCGCAGGAATGCATGTCCCATTGATCTTTACCGATAGCGCGGCGAGCAAGGTTAGAGAATTGATTGAAGAAGAAGGGAACAGTGACCTCAAGCTGAGAGTATTTGTGGCTGGTGGTGGATGCTCGGGTTTCAAATACGGCTTTACTTTTGATGAATTGGTCAGTGAAGATGATACCGTAATGGAAAAAAACGGCGTGAAACTTCTGATCGATCCGATGAGCTTCCAGTACCTGGCGGGGGCAGAAATCGACTATCAGGAAAATGCCGAAGGCGCACAATTTGTTATCAAGAATCCAGGCGCGTCCAGCACCTGTGGTTGCGGATCTTCATTTTCCGTTTAAGCAGCCGTTTTTTATTCGCAAAGAAAATGTCGGGAAGCAAAGGTGAGATCCACCCTTAAACCGGATAGATCGCACCCAGCACTCTGGCGCCCCTGGCGCCGGTTACCGCGGGAAGGCTGCCAGGAATTCCCAGAATAGCTTGTTTCGCCAGCCAAGCAAAAGCAAATGCTTCCAGCCAATCGGCATCAACACCCAACCTGTCGGTCAATTCCACCATTTTACCAGGCAACGCGGTCCGTAACCGCGCAACTAGCATTCTATTATGCGCCCCACCGCCGCATAGATACATTTCCGATGCACTTGGGAAATAAGCGGCCACTGACTCGGCAATTCCCGAGACCGTCAACTGCAATAATGTTGCCTGAACATCCGCCGGCTTTTCATCCCCGGATAAATGGCTATCCAGCCAGGCCAGATTGAATATTTCCCTGCCGGTACTTTTTGGCGGCGGAAGCGAAAAGAATGGAAGCGCCAGAAGCCCTTCAAGCAATCTTGGGATAACTTTGCCGGATTCAGCCCATGCCCCATCCTCGTCGTATGGCTTGGCCGTATGACGCAAGCACCATGCATCCATCATTATATTGCCAGGACCGCAGTCGAATCCGCTGACCTCTCCATCGGGCGCGAGACTGGTGAGATTGGAGATGCCACCGATATTGACAATAACGCGATGCGTTTGCGAGTCGCGGAACAAGGCGCGATGAAACGCCGGAACCAGCGGAGCACCTTGACCTCCGGCGGCTATGTCGCGGCTCCTGAAATCCGCCACTACGGTGATGCCGGTAAGTTCAACGAGCAGCGCGGAATTGCATAATTGGATGGTATAGGCCCTGTCCGTTTGCGGACAGTGGCGCACGGTCTGGCCGTGACAACCGATGGCGGCAACATTCCGCCGTTCTATTTCATTTTCTTCAAGCAGACCGACCACGCCCTCAGCATAATGACGGGCAAGTTCGTTGCCAAGCATGGCTGCGCGATGCAATTCATCATTACCCGAATGATGCAGATCCAGCAATCGGTCGCGCAATTCTCTGCTGTAAGGCAGGTAAAAAGTATGCAGCAAGGATGGAGATGAAGAATTGAAATCAGCTAACACTACATCAATTCCATCCAGACTGGTGCCCGACATGACGCCGATATAGTAAGCGTTTTTCAAATCGCCTGCCTAGTACCGTATTATTTCCCGACGCAGAGTGAATATGGACAGCGACAGGATCAACAGCTTGGCAGGCTGTTAATCCAGAAATGCGAGGTTGGTGCCGCGCAGCATATCCAGCCGCGCCATTAGCGGCTTTGTATCATTGTAAAATGCAGCCATATTTTTACTTGAGACGGGATTGGCAACGGGCATTGCGACGCGCAATGGGTCGCGTTGAACATTATTGAAACGAAATTCATAATGCAGATGCGGGCCCGTGGCCATTCCCGTTGCGCCGACATAACCGATGATATCGCTCTGGCTAACGCGCTGACCTTTACGCAGACCTTTTGCAAACTTTGAAAGATGACCATAAACGGTAGAATATTGGCCATGATGCTCCAGAATAACGACATTGCCGTAACCGCCCTGCGAACCGACAAATGCCACTATTCCATCGGCGGCGGCCTTTACTCGAGTGCCTGTTGGCGCAGCATAATCAATGCCCTTATGGGCACGCCATGTTTTCAGAACGGGATGGAAACGAGCGTTGGAAAAGCCGGAACTGATGCGCGAAAACTCCAATGGCGACCGCAGGAATGCTTTCCGCAGACTTTTGCCGTCCGGCGCATAATAGCCGCCTTCCCCGTTTTCCGCCTGAAAATATACCGCACGATGAGGCGTTCCCTGATTAATGAATTCCACCGCCAGCACGCGTCCGGCTCGAGCGGGCTCGCCATTGCCGTAGAGTGAATCATACACCACGGTAAAGCGATCGCCCTTGCGTAAATCCCGATGAAAATCAATGTCGGACGCCAGAATATCGACAATCTGGGTGGCGACGCTGTCAGGCACACCCGCACTATCGACGGCGGCGAACAGCGAGCTATTTATCACGCCAGATTTCATTTGAATATGCGTTTCCAATTTAGCCGCTTGCTTGCTTACTTTGAAAATGCCGTCACTTTTTTCCATCGCCAGCTGTTCACTACCACCGAGAAAGTAGCGCAGCAGATGCAACTCGCCCGTTGCGGTGGTCTGTACATGGATGATCTTTCCGGCCACTAGTTGATGCATGCCCTTGATCTCCCTTGTGTCACGCAGAAAATTGGCTGTATCGTGATTGTTCACTTCGAGCCGGGAAAGCAGGGTCGCAATTGTGTCCCCGCGCTGGATACTTTCCTGCCGCCAGAACGTCATATTTTCATCGGAAACCGGAAGAATTTCAGGAAGCTCGAGGCCGAGGATCACTTCCTCTACAGGGAGTTCCTCCAACGAGGCATCCGGCGCGATACCAAAAGCAGTCACCATACCGAATAGTGGAAAACTCGATAACAGAATGAGCCAGCGCAGTCTTTTTTTGGTCAGTGTCAGCGGTTTTTGCGCTAAAATGCCGATTTTGTCGCCCAGCATGCTTTCCCTCGTCAGTTTTGAGGACACAGTCTAACATAAAATGCCCGCTACGTGATGCAACCCGGCAGCCTGGCAGACTTAAAGAATTGAGCGAAAAAGCGACTGGCGAGAAAGGTTTCAACGATTTGAAGGCTAATAGTTGTTCTATTGGCCGAAAAGCGAAGTATGGGCCGACCAGACGCTTTGCAGCCGATTTCCTTTAAATTCGACAGGTGGATATACGACTCAACCGATCCACTTTTGCGCGGTCAGACATCATGAGTTCATCTGTACAATAAAGCGTATCATTCATTTCCGCCTTTCTGGGCATTTCGTATTGCTAGAGAATATTTATGTCCACGGAAGACCTGACACTGGATCTCTTGGCCTATCACGCCTTTCCTCGTCTTGCAGCGGCATTGCAGTCGCGGTTCGAGACCATCATCAAGGAGTGGGAAGCTGCTGTGCTTCGCACGCTCCCTGCCGCCGACGAACTGACTCTCCAACAGCTTCGCGATTCTCTGCCGCTGATTCTGCAAGAGGTGATCGACGCATTTGCTTCAGATGCACCCTTCGCCACTCGTGAACTCATGGAAGGCAGCAAAATGCACGGCGAAGCGCGCTTCCACGAAAATTACAATGTACGGGAGTTGATCGTCGAGTACCGGTTGCTGCGTCGGGTAATTATTGAGCAGGTCTCGGAAGCGCTGGATGAGCGATTGGATGTGCAGAGTAATGTCGCCTTGAACATGGCCGTGGATACCGCTCTCCAGAGTGGGATGGTCATGTTCACCGACCACCTGCAGCAGCAGATCAGAGCCTCTACCGAGATTCAGTCCAAATATCTTTCGTTCCTCTCGCACGATTTGCGGAATCACCTCAACCAGGCGACGCTCCATCTACAGCTTCTCGCCGCAAAACTGATGCGAGTTCCGGAATGCGAAAATGCCGTGGAAGATATC
>JBOIFK010000066.1:0-7146 GCA_050741585.1 Nitrosospira sp. | reverse complement strand
GCTTTCGCCAAGGAAACACGCGCCCTGCAGGGGGCGACCCTACAAGCCGGGCTATTGCCGAATCCCGAGTTGCTTTTATTTGCCGAAAATGCCGGCAATCTTCAGAGCGTTAATAAAAATCCGTCACTCGTAGGCGCAAAAGAAGTCGAGCAGCAAGACACGACGCTTCGGATAAATCAATTGATCGAACTCGGCGGAAAGCGCGCCGCACGGGTTAAGGCGGCATCCCTCGGCGAGGAGGTGGCGGATCAGGATTATGAGACCAGGCGTGTAGGACTCATCGCTCAGGTCGCAAATATATTTACCGAAGTGCTTGCCGCGCAGGAGCAGTTGCGGCTGGCAGAAGAGAGCCAGCAGTTGGCGCAGAGAGTGGTTAACACGGTTTCAAAGCGCGTGCAGGCGGGCAAAGTACCGCCCGTTGAAGAAACAAGGGCCGGAGTGGCATTCTCCACCACAGAAATTGCGTTGGTACAATCGCAGCGCGAACTGGCAGCAGCGCGCAAACGGCTGGCCCTGCTATGGGGGAGCTCTTCTCCTCAATTTAACAAGGTGCTGGGCAACCTTGAGTCATTGGTTGCCACGCCCAGTTTTGAAGTGCTTGCGGAGCGTGCGCTCGCCAGCCCCATGGCGCTGCGCGCCATAAAAAATATAGAACAGCGTAAAGCGCTGCTGGAAGTCGAGCAAACGCGCCGCATACCCAATCTCACCGTGATTGCTGGTGTTCTGAATCACTCTCAAACCGGAGGCACGACCGCTGTCGCCGGCATCTCCATACCGCTTCAGTTGTTTGACCGCAACCAGGGCAACCTCCACGAAGCCTACCAACGCGTGGACAAGGCAATGGATGAACAGGAGGCCATCGAGTTGCGGCTTAAAACCGAACTTACACAGGCTTATGAGGCTTTGTCGGCTGCACAGAGCGAAATCGGCATATTACGCGACGATATATTGCCCAGAGCTAAAAGCGCTTTCGAAGTCACGAACAAAGGCTACGAGTTGGGTAAATTCGGTTTTCTGGAAGTGCTGGATGCGCAGCGCACACTTTTTCAAAACCAGATCCTATACGTACGCGCATTGGCAAACTACCAACGCCTGGTCAACGAGATCGAACGGTTGATTGCGGGACCGATCGATCGCGTACGGGACAGCATATCCGATCATCGATCTGCAGATAGCAATATTGCGGGTGGGAAATCGAGGAGCGGATTGTGAATAGACACCAGAATATTTTCGTCGTCGCCGTGATTGTCATAGGAATTGTGCTGGGTGGATTGATTCTTACCGGGGACAGAGGTGCCTCGCCCCACGCTCCACACGACCATGAAACCGAGGAGACGTCCGTGACAAGCGGAGAGAAAACGGCACAGCCACGTAAGGGGCCTAAGGGAGGCAAGCTGTTTGTCACGGACGGCTTCGGCGTGGAATTCATCATTTTCGAAAAGGGAGTTCCACCCCAATTGCGGCTCTATCTCTACGAAAACGGCAAACCGCTTCCTCCCTCTTCCGCCAGGGTCACCGTTACATTATCGCGGCTCGGTGCCCCGGCGCAGATATTTAATTTCAAGCCGGAGGCCGATTACCTGCTTGGAGATCAAGTGGTGGAGGAGCCCCATTCGTTCGATATGGCGATTGCTGCCGAACACAATGGCACAACTTTTCGCTGGGGCTACAGCCAAGTCGAAGCGCGGGTGGAAATGCCGGATGAAATGCTGAAGAGTATCGGTGTTGAAATACTCACCGCCGGCACGGCAACAATCAAACCTACGCTCAAGCTGCCGGGCGAGATCATGTTCAATGAACATACCATTGTGCAAGTCGTACCGCGCACACCAGGCATCGTGCTTTCCGTTTATCGCCACCATGGTCAGCAGGTGAAGAAAGGGGAGGTGCTGGCGGTCATCGAAAGTACCGTGCTTGCCGAATTGCGCAGTCAGTTCCTTGCGGCACAGAAACGGCGTGCGCTGGCGCGGATCACTTTTGAACGGGAGAAGCAGCTGTGGGAAGAAAAAATCTCCGCCAAGCAGGACTATCTCGCTGCGCAACAGGCCTTGACTGAGGCCGATATTGCCTCGGATCTTGCTTCAGCCAAATTGCGCACGCTTGAAGTACGGCCTGAGGCAGTTCACCAGGATGGCGCTCTGGCCCGTTACGAGATCCGCGCCCCGATTTCCGGACTCATTACCGCCAAAGCGATCGCCCAGGGCCAGACACTCAAGGAAGATGCAGCCATCTTTACCATCGCCGACATTTCCACGGTATGGGCACAAGTCACCGTTTACGCGAAAGATCTGGATGTAGCCAGGCTCGGGCAGAAAGCAACGGTGAGAGCAACAGCGATTGACGTCGAGGGCGAAGGAGAGGTGTTCTATATCAGCGCCCTCATGGGCGTACAAACCCGAAGCGCAACGGCACGGGCGGTATTGGATAACGAAGACGGTCATTGGCTTCCCGGTATGTTCGTCACGGCGGAGCTGGTAACTGAAGAAGCTGAGGTACCGGTCGCCGTCTCGGTTGATGCCATTCAGACACTGGACGAACACTCGGTGGTATTCGGCCGCTACGGCAGATACTTTGAGGCACGCCCGCTGAAACTGGGCCGCAGCGATGGCAGGATGGTCGAGATACTCAACGGACTTTCCACAGGGGAGCGGTATGCGGCGGGAAACAGTTTTGCCGTCAAGGCCGAGCTGGGAAAATCCGGCGCAACTCACGACCATTAACCACGTCGGTCATCCGATGATCAGCAGGATGGCCTGAGAAATCAATCAAAGTCAGGGTCAGGACATCATGATTGCACGCATTCTACGACTCTC
Organism: Nitrosospira sp.; assembly: GCA_050741585.1. Taxonomy (GTDB): domain Bacteria; phylum Pseudomonadota; class Gammaproteobacteria; order Burkholderiales; family Nitrosomonadaceae; genus Nitrosospira. The sequence continues at coordinate 4,333 of JBOIFK010000066.1, read as the reverse complement.
CATATACCATCCGGGACTTGTCCTGGTAGCGGTGCTGGGAATGGTGGGGCTTGGCGTCTACAGCTACCAGGAGCTGCCCATCGACGCCGTGCCGGACATTACCAACGTACAGGTGCAAATTAATACCCAGGCACCGGGCTATTCACCGGTGGAAGTCGAACAGCGCGTGACTTTTCCCATCGAGACGGTCATGGCCGGCCTTCCCAATCTTCACCACACCCGTTCAATCTCCCGTTACGGTCTCTCGCAGGTGACCGTTGTTTTTGATGATGGTACCGACATCCACTTCGCGCGCCAACTGGTCAACCAGCGCATACAGGAGGCGAACGCCAGCCTGCCCGTCGGGATTGTACCCACGATGGGGCCGATCTCGACCGGCCTGGGCGAAATCTTCATGTGGACGGTTGACGCCGCGGAAAGCGCCCTGAAGCCGGATGGAACGACATATGACACGATCGACCTGCGCGAAATCCAGGACTGGATCATCCGGCCCCAATTGCGAATGGTTAAAGGCGTCACAGAGGTCAATGCAATCGGGGGTTTCGTCAAACAGTTTCACGTGACGCCCTATCCGGAAAAACTTCTCTCTTTCGGTTTGACGTTACAAGATGTCGTCATCGCCCTGGAGCGGAACAATCTCAATGTCGGTGCTGGTTATATCGAGAAAAGCGGTGAACAGCACTTGGTCCGTGTGCCTGGACAGGTAGCGGACCTGGATGAAATTGGCGCAATCATTCTGGGTAGCCGTCAAGGGGTACCGATACGTGTCAGGGACATCGCCGATGTCATTATCGGTAAGGAGCTACGCAGCGGCGCGGCAACGCAAGACGGCAAGGAAGTAGTGCTGGGCACGGCACACATGCTGATTGGCCAAAACAGCCGGGCTGTCTCCCAGGCAGTCGCCGGCAAACTTGTGGAGATCAACCGCAGCTTGCCTGAAGGCGTGGCCGCAACCCCGGTCTACAATCGTACTGCCCTGGTGGACAAAACCATTCGTACCGTCGCGACCAACCTGTTTGAAGGCGCCACGCTTGTCATCGTCGTGTTGTTTCTATTTCTGGGCAACCTGCGTGCCGCGCTGATTACCGCGCTCGTCATCCCGCTTTCGATGTTGTTCACCTTCAGCGGCATGGTAACGGACCACATCAGCGCCAATCTGATGAGCCTGGGCGCGCTTGATTTTGGACTTATCGTGGATGGCGCGATCGTCATTGTCGAGAATAGCATCCGGCGCCTGGCAAATGAGCAGGCACGGCTGGGGCGAGAATTAACCCAGGCCGAGCGTTTTGCAGTGGTCTTCGATGCCTCCAGAGAAGCACGGCGGGTCCTGATTTACGGCGAGCTGATTATCATGGTGGTATACCTCCCCATTTTTGCGCTGTCGGGGGTGGAGGGAAAAATGTTCCATCCAATGGCATTTACCGTTGTCATCGCGCTGTTGGGAGCGATGGTCCTCTCCGTTACATTCGTTCCGGCAGCGCTTGCGCTGTTTCTCAGCGGCAAAGTGGCAGAGAAAGAGAATATCGCGGTGATCCGGGCAAAAAAAATCTATGTGTCTGCGCTGGCTGCCGCCATGCGCAATAAAATATTCACGGTCACGCTCGCCGTCGTTATCGTGGTGTTATCCGGTCTGCTGACAATACGGATGGGTAGCGAGTTTGTGCCCAGTCTCAACGAAGGAGACATCGCACTCCATGCGATACGGATTCCCGGCACAAGCCTGACCACAGCCATTGAAATGCAAAATGAACTGGAGAAAAGAATCAAGGCGTTTCCCGAAGTGGACAGGACCTTTTCCAAGATCGGAACCGCCCAGATCGCAACGGATCCGATGCCGCCAAGCGTTGCCGACATATTCATCATTCTCAAACCACAATCGGAATGGCCGGGATCGCACCGCACCAAGGCAGAGCTCGTGGTTGCCATTGAACAGGCCGTGCGGCAAATACCAGGCAACAACTACGAATTCACCCAGCCGATACAAATGCGTTTCAACGAACTGTTGTCGGGCGTGCGCGCGGATGTCGCGGTAAAAGTATTCGGCGACGATATGGACACCTTGCTCAGCGTGGGCGAGCAGATTGAAAAACTCCTTGAAACTGTTTCCGGCGCGGCGGATGTGAGAACCGAACAGATTACCGGGTTGTCGGTGCTTTCCGTTCAAATGGATCGCGCAAAAATGGCGCGCTACGGCCTGAACGCCGCGGATGTGCAGGATGCGGTAACCATCGGAATCGGTGGAAGAAACGCCGGCACGATTTATGACGGAGATCGCCGCTTCGAGCTTCAGGTTCGGCTGCCGGAATCCTTGCGCAGCGATATCCAAGCCCTCAAACGCTTGCCGCTCAAGCTACCCGATTCGAATGCGGCTGGTACGGCGGATTCTTCAACTAATGTTTCCAGCTACGTCCTTTTAAGCGAGGTAGCCGATGTGGAAATCGTCCAGGGCCCCAATCAAGTGAGCCGCGAAAACGGCAAGCGCAGGGTCGTGGTCACCGCAAATGTGCGCGGCCGCGATCTTGGTTCCTTCGTTAACGAAGCGGAGGCGCTTATTGCCGAGAAGGTACGCATTCCTTCCGGCTACTGGGTGGCCTGGGGGGGGCAATTCGAGCAAATGAACTCTGCCGCCAAGCGCCTCCAAGTTGTAGTACCACTCGCGCTCGGGCTGATCTTTGTTCTGCTTTATACGATGTTCGGAAATTTTCGAGATGGATTATTGATGTTTACCGGCGTCCCATTCGCACTCAGCGGCGGAGTACTGGCGCTGTGGTTGCGCGACATCCCTTTGTCCATTTCCGCTGGCGTGGGTTTCATTGCGCTGTCGGGGGTAGCGGTATTGAATGGACTGGTCATGCTGGCGTTTATTCGTGACTTGCGACAGCAGGGATTTACGCTGGATGATGCCATTCATACCGGCGCTTTGACCAGACTGCGGCCGGTGCTGATGACGGCGCTGGTAGCGGCCATTGGATTCATTCCCATGGCTTTGGCCACAAGCACCGGCGCGGAAGTGCAACGGCCGTTGGCGACGGTAGTCATTGGGGGCGTCCTGTCGTCCACAGCGTTGACCCTGCTTGTATTGCCTGTGTTGTATCGGCTGGTCCACGGACGGGATTCTGCCATTCCTGATAAAAGCACACCGCCATATTAAGCAAGCACAAAATAGATTGTGGTGCGGCCTCAGGGAAAAGCGCGTTTTATATGGTGACCGCGCCCAGAGTAGCCCACGTCTCGATTCCCAACCCGAGCATTCCCATTCGAGGTGAACCCTTCTCCGCCGGCGGATTTAGGTTAAAATGTCTTCCTGATCGTTACACACCACCTCTTTATGAAAAAACCTCGCGTTCCGCATCGCACGAAGTCTCCGCGCGTAGTGCAGGAACTTTTCCATCTTGCGGCGGGGCTTGCGGCTTCCGGCAGCCGCATTGAGGACGCGTTCTGGGAGAACCGGCTTGCGGCAAAGATACATGCCCAATTGCGCACGGGTGACGATCAAAATCTTGAAGCGGCCCTGGATCAACTTTATGAGACCGACCCTGCAGGATATGGCGAGTTCATTTATGCCATTGAAGCGGCAATCGAATGCAGCATATTGACGCGGGAAGACCGTGGCCATGATGTGCTGATGTTTGCCGTGCCTGTCCTGACCTGGTCGCGTTTCTCGATTCCTTCGGGCCCGGTCACTGAATCGGTGCTCACCAATGTCCGGGCACAGTTGCAGTCGCATGTTCTGGCCACGAATGTTCAATTCGTGCTGGCGAACTGTCTGTTCAGCCCTGACCAGCTGCCACGCGGCTACCACCTTACACATGAACTTGCCAACAAGCTATGGACGGCGGCGGTGGCGGGAGAGCGGGATCTGCATATGAATCCGCGACAGCTGGCTGAAACCGGACGTTTCCTGTCCGACACCCGTTATCTGCTCGGTGCGATTGCCGTACCACAGGGAAAACCCATGTTCCGCTGGCAGGAGGTCGACAGCGGGAATAAGGGCTCTGCCAGTTCACCTGGGGTCAAAATCTCAAAACAGGAAATACTGCTTGCATGGCAGGCTCAGGGCACCGAAGCCCTGCGGCCGTTATTCCAGGGTTGCGCGTTTGAACTGCTGATACCTGACGGCTTTTTCTCGGCGTGGCGCATGGCAGATCGCCTCGCCCGGCCTTATTCCATGCACGCTACCATCGAGTTCCTGCAATCGACTTTAAATATTTCCGCAAATAGGCTGCGCGCGGTAATCGCGCCTTTTTATGATCAGTGGCTGGAAGAATACCGGGTGAGTTTCACTCTCAAGGATCGCGACAATGTGCTTTACGGCATCGTCTGGGCCCTGGTC
>JBOIFK010000065.1:0-4857 GCA_050741585.1 Nitrosospira sp. | reverse complement strand
CGGTTGACTGCTTCCATACAGTAGAGGAAGCGATCGCGCCAGTGCATGAACGGTTGGGAATTGATATTCTCATCGTCTTTCATGAAGTCGAGGCCGCCTTTGAGGCCTTCGTACACCACACGCCCGTAATTGCGGCCGGAAAGCCCCAGCTTTGGTTTGGTCGTGGCGCCCAGCAGTGGGCGACCGAATTTGTCGAGGCGTTCACGCTCTACCACTACGCCGGTAGCGGGGCCTTGAAACGTTTTCAGGTAAGCGACCGGGATGCGCATGTCTTCCAGACGCAGCGCTTTCACGGCCTTGAAACCAAACACATTACCGATGATCGAGGCGGTCAGGTTGGCGATGGAGCCTTCTTCAAACAAGTCCAGATCGTAGGCAATGTAGGCGAAATACTGGGCTTCGTTCTTGGTGCCAGGACCCGTATTGGGCACGAGTTCGGAACGGTAGGCCTTGGCGCGGTAGAGTTCGCAGGCGGTCAACCGGTCGGTCCATACCACGGTCCAGGTCGCAGTGGACGACTCACCCGCGACAGCGGCGGCAGCCTCCTCGTGATCCACCCCTTCCTGGGGTGTGATACGGAACAAAGCAATAATATCCGTATCCTTCGGTACATAATCGGAATCCCAGTAACCCATTTTCTTGTATGGGATGACACCGGATTTATAACGCTCCTTGCCGGTTATTTCTTGACTCATATCAATTCTCCTCATGAGGGTAGATAAAAGGTGCTACGGAATAATTGTAGTCGGAATTATTATAAACAACAGTCACATGTTTTGATTGTTATGATAATATTTACCTTATAGACTGGCTATTCAAAATCAATCTCTACAAAAACGATGCTGCACGTTACGCTGAGACAGCTCAAAGTTTTCGAATCAGTTGCCCGCAACCTGAGTTTTTCGCGCGCCGCCGAAGAGCTTTATCTGTCTCAACCCGCTGTTTCCATGCAAATCAAACAATTAGAAACCAATATCGGCCTGCCGCTGTTCGAGCAGATGGGTAAAAAGATCTTTCTGACGGATAGCGGGCGCGAACTTCATCATTACAGCCGGGCAATCTCCCAGCAACTGGCCGATATGGAGCTGGCGCTGGATGAATTAAAAGGTCTCGAGCGAGGCAAGCTCAATATTTCAGTCGTCAGTACCGCCAACTATTTCGCTCCCCACCTGCTAGCCAGGTTTTGTCAGCGCTACAGCGGCATTACTGTCAGCCTTAATGTCTCCAACCGGGAAACCGTGCTGAAGCAATTATCCGATAATCTAGTTGATTTGGCGATTATGGGCCAGCCGCCGGATGATCTGGATATCGTCACTGAATCTTTCATGGAAAACCCGCTGGTCGTTATTGCGCCACCCACGCATCCTCTATGCGAGCTTCATCAAATTCCCGTAAAAAGGCTGGAGCAGGAAACCTTCCTGGTGCGCGAACCCGGCTCCGGCACGCGTGGAGCAATGGAGCGATTCTTTGCGTCCCACCATATTTCCATTAACAGAGGCATGGAAACGGATACCAGCGAGGCAATCAAACAGGCGGTACAGGCAGGAATGGGACTTGGCATCATGTCGTTGCATACCGCCGAGCTGGAGCTGGAGACGAAGCGGTTGAAAATTCTGGATGTGCAGGACTTTCCCATTATGCGCCACTGGCATGTGGTACACCGAAAAAACAAGCGTCTTTCAAGCGTCGCACAGGCATTCAGAAAATTCTTGCTGAAGGAAGCGCCCGGTTTGATGCCGGGAATATCGAAGCGAAGGGCCGGAGAACCATAGTTTTTATTCCTTTTTGTGTTCTTTAACTGCGTACATGCATAACCCGGCATCGCTTAATGTGCTTTGAGCCAAATGCCAAAGAGTGACAACATTTATTCACGTCAGGATTTCTCTTTTTCGGAAGAGGTGTTGCCAGCCGCGCTTTGCTGGATCTCAGGCATCGAACGTTTGGTTCGTCGCGCGATCTTTCCAATCATCACAAAAAAGAGGGGCACAAAAAAGATAGCCAGAAATGTTGCTGCCAACATTCCTCCGAACACTCCTGTTCCGATGGAATTCCGGCTCGCTGCACCAGCCCCGGAAGCGATCACAAGAGGAAACACACCCAGAATAAAGGCCATGGAGGTCATGATGATAGGCCGAAAACGAAGGCGTGCCGCATCCAGGGCAGCATCAGCCAACGATTCCCCCTCAGCGTATCGTTGATTGGCAAACTCGACGATCAGGATCGCATTTTTTGCGGCCAGCCCGATCAATGTCACCAACCCAATCTGAAAATAAATGTCATTGGTCAGCCCTCGCGTCCAGATGGCCAGCAATGCGCCTAAAATTCCAAAGGGTATCGAAAGAATAACAGCAAAGGGGATGGACCAGCTTTCGTACAGGGCGGCCAGCACCAGGAAAACCATGAGAAGAGCAAATGCGAACACCAGGCTGGATTGTCCCCCAGCCTGCCGTTCCTGAAACGATATTCCGCTCCAGTCGATGGCATAACCCCTGGGGATCAGAACTTCATTCGCTATTTGCTCCAGTGCATCCAGCGCTTGCCCTGAGCTATGCCCTGGCGCGGCTCCTCCCAATACCAGCGCCGCATTGAACCCGTTGAAATGGGTGACCGGGTCGGGTCCGCTGGTAAACTTGGTTGTGACGATGGAATCCAGTGGGATCATGGTGCTTCCCACATTATTCTTGGCCCGCACATAGACTTTGCTGATATCGTCCGGGCGGGACCGGTACTCCGATAGCGCCTCCGTTTGCACGCGATAGACACGGCCGAATTTCACGAAATCGTTGACATACAGATTTCCAAAATAAGCCTGCATGGTATCGAAGACTTCCGAAATGGGGACGCCCAGCGCTTTGGCCCGCTCCCGATCTACCTGAGCATACAGCCGGGGAGTGCTTACGCGAAAATTCGTGCTCGCGGCTGCGATTGCGGGGTGCTCAACAGCCTTGGCTACAAATTCCTGGGCCACTGCGGCGAACTCGGCAAAGTCGCCGCCGCTTGGGTCCTGCAATTGCACGGAGAAACCACCGGTGGAACCCAGGCCCCGGATAGATGGCGCGTTAAACGCCAGGATCAAGGCTTCGGGGATTTTGGCAAATTCCTCAAACGCCGAGGCAATAAGGCCGGCAACATGCTGTCCGGGTTCCGTGCGGGTATCCCAATGGTGCAGCGGTACGAACATGGTTGCCTGATTTGCCCCCCGGGTTCCGAATACAAAGTTTTGCCCAGCCAGGGCGTCCGTCGAGTGGACTGCCGGAATCGATTGGAAGTAGCTTTCTATTTTACTCAGAACCTCGATCGTCCGCGCCTTGGATGCCCCTTCGGGTAATTGGACCACGGTAATAAAATAGCCTTGATCTTCTTCCGGCAGAAAGCTGCCTGGAATGGTTTTAAACAGACCAAGGATGACAAATATCAGGATGCCGAAGATGATCAGGGCAGTCACCCATCGTCTCAGTATGATTCCTACCGCGCCAATGTAGCGGGTCTGTGTCCAGTCGAACGACCGGTTGAAAATTTTCCAGCCCTTATTGGCCGTGCCGTGGCCCGGTTTGAGGACCAGAGCGCAGAGGGCAGGGCTGAGGGTAAGCGCCACGAAACCGGAAATGGCGACAGACAGGGCGATAGTAATTGCAAATTGCTTGTACAGTTCTCCGGTGATCCCCCCCAGGAATGCAACCGGTACAAACACGGCAGCCAGTACAAGGACGATCGCTATCACGGGCCCGGCCACTTCGTCCATGGCTCTTTTAGCCGCATCCCTGGGGGAAAGTCCGCCTTTGGTCATGTGGCGCTCGACATTTTCCACCACGACAATTGCATCGTCCACCACGATGCCGATGGCCAGGACCATTCCAAACAGGGTCAGCGTATTAATCGAAAATCCCAGCGCTTCCATTCCCGCCAGGGTTCCAATGAGCGAAATGGGAACAGCAACTGCTGGAATGAGCGTCGCGCGCCAGCTTTGCAGGAAAACAAAAACGACCAGAATGACAAGAAGCGTCGCTTCCGCGAGCGTCTTCACGACCTCCTTGATGGAGACATCAATGAACGTGGTCGTGTCATAGGGGATATCGTAGGACGCCCCTGCCGGAAAACTCTTGGCCAGCTTGTCCATTTCCTGCCGGACCTGCTTCACCGTATCGAGCGCGTTGGCTCCGGGAGAAAGAAAAGTCAGCAGAAACGTGTTGGGTTTTCCATTCCACCGGCCTTCCAGATCGTAGGATTGCGCACCCAATTCCACCCTCGCGACATCTCGCATTCTTACCATGGAGCCGTCCGGATAGGCCCGAACAATCATATCCTCGAACTCTTTGACTTCGCTCATCCGGCCACTCGTAATGACCGGGATGGTGAGCTCCGTACCGTGAGCTGTCGGTTCGCGACCAATTCTTCCGGCTGGGAAATCCCGATTTTGCTCGCGGACGACCGCCGCAATCTCGGTCGGCGTGAGGTCGAGTTGCGCCATGCGGACAGGGTCGAGGATTAGCCGCATCGAATAATTCTGGGCGCCAAAGATGATGGCGTCACCGACGCCGGGAAGGCGCTTGACATTGTCAAGAACTCGAATCAGGGCATAATTCGAGAGGAAAATGGTGTCATGCCTGGGATCCGTAGAGCTCAGCGCAATGACCGCCAGCAAATCCGGCGACGTTTTTTTCACGGTGATACCCTGACGTATGACTTCGTCAGGCAGTTGGGGCTCGGCAAGACGCTGCCGGTTCTGCGTCTGGACCTGTGCGATATCCACGTCCGTTCCGATTTCGAACGTGAGCCTCATCGTCATGTGCCCGTCGTTCGTGCTTGTGGAGTCGTAATACAGAAGGTTATCGATTCCGGGAAGCTGCACCTCGATCG
>JBOIFK010000064.1:0-4907 GCA_050741585.1 Nitrosospira sp. | reverse complement strand
CCCTTTGGCTCGATGCGTTTTTCTGGCAGCGCGATGGCCAATTTTCCGGAAAGGTATTTTCCGGTGAGTGAATGGTCACTTTGCCGAATCGCTTCCGGTGTGCCCTCAGCGATGATCGACCCCCCATGCTCCCCTGCGCCGGGGCCCATGTCCACGACGTGGTCGGCGGTCAATATGGCATCCTGATCATGCTCCACTACAATGACGCTATTGCCAAGGTCGCGCAAATTCTTCAGCGTTTCCAGCAGGCGGCCATTGTCACGCTGGTGCAGGCCGATGGAAGGCTCATCCAGCACGTACATTACGCCCGTCAGCCCGGAACCGATCTGGCTGGCGAGGCGAATACGCTGGGATTCTCCGCCGGACAACGTGTCGGCGGAGCGATCCAGTGACAGGTAGTCCAGGCCGACGTTATTGAGAAACCGCATACGGCTGGAAATTTCCTTGACGATCCTTTCGGCAATAGCGTGCTTTTGACCCGTCAGGCTGACCTGATCGAAAAAAGCCTTCGCCTGCTTCAGAGGCAATGCGTTGATTTCGTAAATAGCCTGTCCTCCTACCCGGACGTGACGGGCTTCCCGGCGCAGGCGGGTGCCAGCGCATTCAGGGCAGGTTTGGGAATTGAGGTATTTGGCTAATTCCTCGCGCACGGTTAACGAATCGGTTTCCCTATAGCGCCGCTCCAGGTTCGGGATGATGCCTTCAAAGGCATGTTTCCGCTGGTTCCGGCTGCCGCTTTCGCTCAAATACGAAAACAGGATTTTTTCCTTGCCCGATCCATACAGGACAATGTCTTGAATACCTGCGGGCAACTGTTCAAAGGGAACTTCCAAATCAAAACCGTAATGTTCGGCAAGGCTTGCCAGCAATTGGTAATAAAATTGGTTGCGCCGATCCCAGCCTTTGATCGTGCCGGAAGCCAGCGACAAATGCGGGAAGGCGACGATACGCCGGGGATCGAAGAACGTGATTTTCCCCAGGCCATCGCACCTGGGGCAAGCGCCCATCGGGTTATTGAAGGAAAACAACCGCGGTTCGAGTTCGGGCAGCGAATAGCTGCATACCGGGCAACTGAACTTGGCGGAAAAAAGATGCTCGTCGCCGGAGTCCATTTCCACCGCCAGGGCGCGCCCATCGGAATGGCGCAACGCGGTCTCGAACGATTCCGCCAATCGCTGTTTGGCGTCGGGAGAGACCTTTAGCCGATCGATCACGACTTCCAGCGTGTGTTTCTTTGTCTTTTGCAATTTCGGTAGCGCGTCAATTTCATGCGCCTCGCCATCTATCCGCAACCGCACGAAACCCTGCGCGCGAAGTTCATCGATTAAATCCATCTGCTCGCCCTTGCGCCCCACGACAAGCGGCGCGAGGATCATCAACCGGGTGTCTGGCGGCAGTTTCAGTACATGATCCACCATTTGTGAAACGCTTTGCGCCACGAGGGTGATGCCGTGGTCGGGGCACTGCGGATCGCCCACGCGCGCGAACAGGAGACGCATGTAATCGTGTATTTCGGTGACAGTGCCGACGGTTGAACGCGGGTTATGCGAGGTTGCCTTTTGCTCGATGGCGATGGCGGGGGATAAGCCCTCGATCAGATCGACGTCGGGTTTTTCCATCAATTGCAGGAATTGCCGTGCATACGCCGAGAGCGATTCCACATATCGGCGCTGGCCTTCTGCGTAGAGCGTGTCAAATGCGAGCGAGGATTTGCCGGACCCCGACAAGCCGGTGATGACTATCAGCTTGTTTCGCGGTAAATCAAGGCTGATATTTTTGAGGTTATGCGTGCGTGCACCGCGAATTTTTATGAGTTCCATCGACTGCTTCCATTGGTCGCCATTGATAGCCCCCAGGCTATCTGAGTGCCAGCCAAACCTGTTAATATACTCAACTTTTCCGCATTTTCCCAATCTGATTCATGTCCGTATCATTGCCCCCCGAAAAAATGTCGCCGATAGAGATGCGCGCTACCGCCGGTCTGGCCGGTATCTATGGGTTACGCATGTTCGGAATGTTCATTATCCTGCCTGTCTTCGCATTTTACGCCGAGCATTTGCCCGGTGGCGGCAACTATACGCTAATCGGTATTGCCCTCGGCGCCTATGGGCTCACCCAGGCCATACTGCAAATTCCTTTCGGTTGGCTGTCCGATCGCATCGGGCGCAAGCCGGTGATTTACATCGGCTTGGTTCTGTTTGCCAGCGGTAGCTTTGTCGCGGCATCCGCCACCGATATTTACTGGGTCATTTTTGGCCGCATCATTCAGGGCGCGGGGGCGATTTCCGCGGCGGTGATGGCGCTCGCCGCCGATCTCACCCGCGAAGAGCATCGCACCAAAGCGATGGCCGCGATTGGCATGACCATCGGCGTCACCTTCGCGCTTTCATTGATTGTCGCGCCGGCACTGAACCGTTTGATCGGCGTGCCCGGAATTTTTGCCATGACCGGCGTGCTGGCATTGCTGGCGATGGCGGTGGTTTATAAAATCATTCCCGATCCGCTGATCAGCCGCTTCCATTCCGACACCGAAGCGTCCACCGGACGCTTCGGGAATGTGTTGCATAACCCTGAACTGCTGCGCCTGGACTTCGGTGTATTTGCATTGCATGCTGTCTTGATGGCCCTGTGGCTGGTAGTGCCATTGTCATTGCGCAAGGCGGGATTGGCGGCGGACGCTCACTGGCAAGTATATTTTCCGGTGCTGCTCCTCTCCCTGGTATTGATCGTTCCAGCGATCATCTATGCGGAAAAGAAAGCAAAACTCAAACCGGTTTTTATTAGTGCAGTGGCTGTGCTGCTGGTGAGCCAGGTATTGCTGGCATACACATTCGATTCTCTATGGGGCACGGCAGCAGCGCTGCTGGTATTTTTCGCCGCATTCAATCTGCTGGAAGCGACTCTGCCATCGCTTATTTCCAAGATTGCGCCAGTCGGTGCGAAGGGCACTGCCATCGGCGTCTATAGCAGTGTCCAATTTCTCGGCGCGTTTACGGGCGCAACCGCGGGCGGCTATCTATACGAACATCATGGTGGCTCCGCGCTGTTTGCATTTTGCGGAATATTGCTGACACTATGGCTGTTGTTTGCCGCTACCATGAAAGCACCCGCCGCCGTGCGTACCAGGATGTATCACGTGGAGGAAATGGATACAGGCAGGGCCAGCGGGTTGTCGCGTCAACTGGCACTGTTACCCGGTGTGCATGAGGCGCTGGTGCTGGCGAGCGAAGGTGTGGCGTACCTCAAAGTGGATATGAGGGGCTTTGACGAGGAAGGAGTTGTTCAATTACTGGGAGGAGAAGCATAATGGCATCAGTCAACAAGGTTAGACTCATCGGCAATCTCGGCAAGGATCCCGAGACCCGTTATATGCCCAACGGCGACGCAGTGACGAATATTACTCTGGCAACCACGGAAACCTGGAAAGACAAAAGCGGCGAGAAGCAGGAAAAAACCGAATGGCACCGCGTCACGTTTTATCGCAAACTTGCCGAAATCGCCGGTGAATACCTGAAGAAAGGCCGCCCGGTGTATGTCGAGGGGCGATTGGAAACCCGTAAATGGACCGATAAGGCCGGCGCCGAGCGCTACACCACCGAGATTATTGCCAGTGACATGAAAATGCTCGGCAGCAAACCCGGCAGCGGCAGCTATGATGCGGGGGACAGGGGAGAGAGGGAGGAGGGCGGTTCGCCGAACGCATCTGGTAGTAAAACCGCCACCAGGAGCAGCAGCGGCTTTGACGACATGGATGACGATATTCCATTCTGATGCGATGGTCGGCGTCGGATGGCAAATGCGCCAGATATTGCCCTGAACGGCAGGTACGATTTTCGAGGTGCCATACTGAGTCTGACCCCCCTGCCTGATCCTGTATTACGAACTGGCGGCTTTCAAGGATGCTGGTATGACCCTTTAAGATAAGCAGGAGGCTCATTTGACTCATGGCTTATCCTGCTTATGCCTCGAGGAGATATGAAAAAGCTGTTTCTGATTATCGTCATGCTGTTTGCGTTTACCGGCGCAGTCTACGCGGCTGTCAATGTTAATACGGCAACCCAGGCCGAGTTTGAGACGCTCCAGGGTATTGGGCCCGCCAAAGCAAAGGCGATCATCGATTATCGCAAGAAGAATGGACCTTTTAAATCGCCGGGTGATCTGGAAAAGGTCAAAGGCATCGGCCCCGGTATCATGAAGCGAATCCGCAAGGATATTACGGTTGGCGAGGCCACCGCAGCCAAGAAGGAAATTGACCCGCTGTCAGGCAAGAAGAGGCAATCCGCTGGCAAGTAAGAAACGCTCGTTTTGGCAGGATGGATTGCGGCCTTGCAGCCTCCACCCAATCCTACCCGGGCCGTATGCGATAATCGGCCTGATCTTTCATGAATTACTTACGAATTAATTGGCCATGCTCAAGACCATAGAAGACTTTGTCGGCAATACGCCTCTGGTAAAACTCAAACGCTTGCCGGGAAATACCAGCAATGTCATCCTCGTCAAGCTGGAAGGCAACAATCCCGCGGGCTCGGTAAAAGACCGTCCGGCGTTATCGATGATTACGCATGCGCAAGAGCGTGGGGATATCAAGCCGGGGGATACCCTGATCGAGGCCACCAGCGGCAACACCGGCATCGCGCTGGCGATGGCAGCGGCGATCATGGGTTATCCTCTTATACTGGTGATGCCGGAGCATCTCAGTATAGAGCGGCGGCAATCCATGAAGGCATTTGGCGCGGAAATCGTACTGACCTCAAAAGATGGGAGCATGGAAGAAGCACGGGATGTGGCAGAGCGGATGCGCGATGAGGGGCGGGGGATTATTCTTGATCAGTTTGCCAGTCCGGATAACCCACGAGCGCATTATGAGGGCACCGCCCCCGAGATCTGGCGCGATACCGGAGGGGAGA
>JBOIFK010000063.1:0-6419 GCA_050741585.1 Nitrosospira sp. | reverse complement strand
GTCTGGGCCCTGGTCGGGGACGAAGATGAAAACAGCGACACGGTGATGCAAATTGAAACGACTCTGCAGGAATGCGGTATCGCGCATACGACGTTACTGGACAATCGTTTCCTTCTGGAGTATTGCGAAGAATGTGGCGCGCCGCTATTTCCAAATCCGGATGGTGAAATGGTACATGCCGAATTCCCCGAAGAGGGAGAAATGGCGCCGGTACATCTCCATTGAAGCACGCCTGAAGCGCGTTGATGACCAGCGTTAATCAGGTTCCGAGCAAAGGAGAATGTGGCGTCAGGTTCTCCTCAATCAGACTCGACCAGGGGTCAGGGGACTGATAAGCGATGGATAATTTCAATTTCTTTATCTCATCCGGCTGTCCCATCAGGTTCAATAACTGTTTTGAAAATCTAACTGTCATAATTAATCCATCAACCCACCCAACTCGCGCCGACATTTATGAAGTTTCTTTTTGATCTCTTTCCGGTCATTCTGTTTTTCGTTACTTTCAAGATCTATGGAATCTACGCTGCCACTGCTGCTGCCATTGCCGCCACTTTTGCGCAAATTGGTTGGGTATGGTTTCGCCATCGCAAGGTTGACACCATGCTATGGGTCAGTCTTGTTATCATCGTCATCTTCGGCAGTGCGACATTGATACTGCAGGATGAAACTTTCATCAAGTGGAAACCGTCCGTTCTCTACTGGCTGTTTGCCGGGGCGCTGCTATTAGCCCATGCGGTATTCAAGAAAAATTTCATTCGTGTCATGATGAAAGAGCAGATCACGCTGCCGGAATCGATATGGAGCCGCCTCAATACCAGTTGGGCTGCATTTTTCGCGTTGATGGGTGCAGCAAATCTCTATGTGGCCTTCAATTACTCCACCGAGACCTGGGTTAATTTCAAGCTGTTCGGATTCATGGGGCTCATGCTGGCATTTGTCCTGGTACAAGGATTAATGCTGGGAAAATATATGGAAGACAAAAAGGATGAAGAGGCATGATGCTATATGCAATAAGCGGTGAAGATATTCCTGATAGCCTCGAAAAGCGTCTGGCGGTTCGTTCGGCGCATCTGGAACGTATCAATGCCCTGCAGAAGGAGGGGCGACTCATCCTGGCGGGGCCATACCCGGCAATTGACAGCCCCGATCCAGGCCCTGCGGGATTTTCCGGCAGCCTTATCGTGGCTGAATTCGAATCGCTCGAAGCCGCGCGCGCATGGGCGGAAACCGACCCATATGCCACGTCGGGCGTATATGCAAAAGTAATAGTCAGGCCATTTAAGAAAGTTCTGCCGCCAGCGGCATAACGAGCATGGTGACCACCACCGAATTAATCAGGCGGAAGCTTGCCGTTCTCGATCCGGAACAGATTAAGATTGTGGATGAAAGTACAAAGCACGCGGGTCATGCGGGCGCCAAAGACGGCGGTGGACACTATATTCTCACTATTGTCTCGCGCAAGTTTTTCGGAAAATCCACTCTGGTCCGGCACCGGCTGATCTATACATTATTGAATGAGATGATGCATAAGGATATTCACGCGCTGAGCGTAAAGGCGTATACTCCAGAGGAAATCTGATTTGATTCAATCCACTGACAAGGAAATCCTATGCGTTTCATGAAATTTTCTCAATTGGCGGTGCTCGGTATTTCTAGCTTGATCGCTGCCACTGCTGCCCAGGCTCAATCGACTGCCCAGTCTCAATCTGGCACAACCATGGCCAAGGTAAATGGGGTGGCAATTCCTCAATCTCGCCTTGAATTTATAGTGAAAGCACGCGCCGCCCAAGGTCAGCCGGACAATCCAGAAGCCAGAAAAACCTTGCGTGAGGATCTCATAACCGAGGAAATAATCGCTCAGGATGCGCTGAAGAAAGGACTCGACAAGGACCCAGACTTTATCTCCCAGCTCGAAATTGCCCGCCTGACGGCGCTGGTTAGAGCATATCAAATCGACTATGTAAAGAATCATCCGGTGAGTGATGAAGAATTGCAAAAGGAATTTGAAGCACTGAAAACCCAGATGGGCGACAAGGAATACAAGGCACATCATATCCTGGTCGGTACCGAGGCGGAAGCCAAGGATATCATCGCTCGTATTAAGAAGGGCGGTAAACTTGACAAGATTGCCCAGGAAAAATCCATGGATGCTGGCAGTAAAAGCAAGGGTGGCGAGCTCGACTGGAGTCCCGCCGGCAGTTATGTTCAACCTTTTGCAGAAGCCCTGGTCAAGCTGAACAAAGGCCAACTCACCGAGCAACCGGTGAAAACTCCTTTTGGCTGGCACGTGATCAGGTTGGATGACGTGCGACCATTGAAAATTCCGCCATTCGAGGAAATAAAACAGAATTTGGCGCAGCGCGTATTGCAACGACAATTCGCAACCTTTGTCGCCGACCTGCGCGCCAAGGCGAAAGTCGAGTAACCCGCGGAACTCGAAGTCTCATCAGACAAGAAGGCGGTCAATCTGACCGCCTTCTTGCATTGTATTCCGGATATGCAGCTGGAAAGGAAACAGAGCTCGACAATAGCGTAACAAGGTCAGGAGTCGAACGCCGAAATAAACCTTGTACAGTTATAATCCCCGATCCCGCGGTGACCATTCGTTTTTTCTCATTCTTCGGCTCCGCGCCAAGCCTACGATGACTTTACATCACTTGACTATCACTTCCGGGCTTGGGATCGCAACCATCGCGAATGTGAATTACGTGACTATTTGCATTCTCGGCGCCAAAGCGCATAGCAATTCATAGCCCACCGTACCCGCCGACCGCGCCACTTCATCCACCGGCATTTCCTTTCCCCAGAGCGTTACCAGACTGCCCACCCCGGCATTCTCGATTTCGCTCAGATCGACATGCAACATATCCATGGACACGCGACCGACGATACGGGTGCGCCTGCCGTCCACCAATACCGGCGTCCCGGCAGGCGCGTGGCGAGGATAACCATCAGCATAACCGCCCGCAACAATGCCGACACGCATCGGCCGATCGGCGCGCGAGATGTGGCCATATCCGATTCCGTCTCCTGACTTAAGCGTTTGTACCGCAATGATCCGGCTTGATATCGTCATTGCTGGATACAAATCCAGTTCGGCAGCAGTCCTGTCAGCAAACGGCGAAGCACCGTAGAGCATGATCCCGGGACGGACCCAATCGGCATGTGTTTCCGGATAACGAAGGATGGCGGCGGAATTGGCCAGGGAGAGCGGCAAATTTCGTCCGGCGGCAACCGCGTTGAAACGTTGCAACTGAGCGGCAACGTTTTCGTTTCCGCCGGACTCATCGGCGCAGGCAAAATGGGTCATGAGTGTAATCTGGCCGACAGCGGCATTGGCCTTCAGGGCTTCCAACGCCGCTGGAAATTGTTCAAGCGTGAACCCCAGGCGGTTCATGCCCGTATTGAGCTTCAGAAATACGTTCAGTCTCCCGTGCGGCCTGTAGGCTGACAACATTGCCAGTTGCTCGCGATGGTGGATGACGGTGCTCAAATGATACTGCTCGATCCACGCCAATTCTTCGATGGCAAAAAAACCTTCAAGCAGCAGGATGGGCTGGCGATATCCTGCCTCCCGCAAGCACACGGCTGCATCCATTTCCAGCATGGCAAAACCATCTGCCCGGCTTAACGCCTCGGCCGCACGCAGCAATCCATGACCGTAGGCATCCGCCTTGATCACAGCCATTATGCGGGAGCGAGGCGCATAACGGCGAGCAACGGACAGATTATGTTCGAGCGCAGATAGATCAATTAACGCGTGAATGGGCCGTGACATCTGACTAGGGTTCGTAACCCGATGCGAATTTCATCGCCCTGAATTCGGTAGTAGCAAACTTATCGGAAAGATCACGGTCAAGTGGCGCAAAAAGTCATTGCAGATCATCATGGGGCCAAATTAAAAAGAGCGGTCAACGGTTGGATTCAGGATGATTGAAGCTGAATTAAGATGCTCGGCTGATCACCCGGGTTGGTCGCCTAAGCGGTTTCATGGTATAAAACTTTCTCCAAAACAAGCTTGGATGACCATTGTATAATCTCGCCCCTTAGTGCGAGAAAGTTTTGGAAGAGGAATAGCTTGAAACGCGGATTTTATACCATCATGGCGGCGCAGTTTTTCTCTTCGTTGGCAGACAATGCGCTGCTGGTTGTTGCCATTGCACTTCTGATAGAACTGCACGCGCCCGCGTATCTTACCCCCATGCTCAAGTTTGTATTCGTCTTATTCTATGTGATTCTTGCTCCTTTCGTCGGCGCGTTTGCCGATTCCATGGCCAAGGGGCGGGTCATGTTCATTAGCAATGCGATCAAGATCGTGGGCTGCAGCTTGCTTTTCCTGGCCTCACACCAGTATCTCGCTCTTGCCGCCTATGCGGTCGTCGGACTTGGCGCTGCCGCCTACTCCCCTGCCAAATACGGCATACTTACCGAACTGCTGCCTCCGGAAAAGCTGGTCATCGCCAATGGCTGGATTGAAGGTTTAACTGTCGCGTCGATCGTGCTTGGTACCGTTTTAGGTGGATTGCTGATTACACCCGCAATCTCTTCCGTATTTCTAGCGTTCGACTTCCCCCTCATAGACACTGGCGTGGACACGACGCCGGAGGCGTGTATCCTCCTGATTGCCGCATTTTATAGTACTGCCGCCATCTTTAATCTGTACATTCCCAATACCGGGGTTGATCACCGCATTCTCAAGAAAAATCCGATATTTCTGATTCACGAGTTCAGCCATTGCATGAAGCTGCTATGGTCGGACAAGCTCGGACAGATTTCGCTCGCCGTAACCACATTATTCTGGGGTGCCGGCGCAACCCTGCAATTTATCGTGCTGAAATGGGCTGACGCCGCACTTGGCTACCCGTTAAATAAAGCCGCGCAGTTACAGGGCGTCGTCGCCATTGGCATTGCAATAGGCGCGATTATTGCTGCACGTCTGGTGTCGCTGCGGCAGTCGGTGAAAGTGATCCCCCTCGGTATTGCCATGGGTATCGTGGTAATGGCCATGATTCTGGCGCGCGACCTGTGGATTTCGATCGTGCTTTTGATGCTGATCGGCGGACTGGCAGGTTTTTTTGTCGTCCCGATGAATGCTCTGCTGCAACATCGCGGGCACATCCTGATGGGCGCGGGCCATTCCATTGCGGTCCAGAACTTCAACGAGAACCTGAGTATTCTCACCATGCTGGGTGTCTATGCCGTGCTGATCAGCTTCGAGATACATGTTTATACCGTCATTATTCTGTTCGGACTATTCGTGGCCGCGATCATGGCGCTGATACGCCAGTGGCATCTGCACAACCAGAGCATTGAAGATTCCCTTCATCTGATCGGTGCTCATAAGGGACATTAAGGGGCATTGAGCGGGTATCAGGCATGCCACTACAAGACGATAGGCTTATCAGGCAGTTCGTTCTCTCCGCCTTCCCGCTCTGTCTGGTAATGCCGTTGCAGGTGGCTGCCGACGACGTGTATTCCCGCGATCACCCCTGATTTGAATTGCCCTTGACGAAAGGAGGCCTCCATTTCGTGGCAGATTCCTTCCCATTCGTCGCGGCCGACCCTGATGCTAATACCCCGGTCCGCGACGATTTCCACATCGCGGTCTGCGAGCAGCAGGTAAATCAGCACACCGTTGTTGCGCTCCGTATCCCAAACCCGGAGCTGGGAAAATACCTCTACCGCCCGCTCTCGCGCCGATTGGCCTCTAAGCAGGGACGACATATTCAACGCAGCCTCCACCGCAAAGCGGACTTCGCCGTCATGGCTGGCTTCTGATTGCCTGATGGCCTGTTCGATGGCCGTCAGGGAAGAAACGGAAAATGCGCGCTGCACCGCCACATGCCCCGTAAGAAGGTGCCGCAGTATGCGTGCAAAATTCACTACCATCTCCCCGATGCACCGCCACCGCCAAAACCACCACCACCCCCGCTAAAGCCACCGCCACCAAACCCGCCTCTGCCTCTGCCCCCATTGAAGCCACCGGGCCAACCGCCGCCCCCCCCCCTGGATATGCCGCCGCCCGCCCCCCCGAACAAGCTCATGAGGAACGTGAGAACCGCAATAATCAAGGCAAGGACGACCGAAGAGAAAATCAGCCAGCCTATGAACGCTGCCGCGGTACTCATCACCGTGGCGCCGACGATGCGTCCGAACAGGGACTGCAATATTTTTCCAAGGACCATGAGTCCGATGAAAAGCGGGATCATATTGTCCAGGACAATACCTACCTCGGCGGAGGCGCCACGCCCGGAAGGGGGCGGTAATGCTTCTCCTTCGATGACACCGATTATCCGCGCGATGCCTGCATCGATACCACCCGCAAAATCCCCTTGCCTGAATTCTGGAATGATTATTTCATCGATTATGCGCTTTGCCACCGCGTCCGGCAGCACGCCTTCCAGCCCATAGCCGACTTC
>JBOIFK010000062.1:0-4875 GCA_050741585.1 Nitrosospira sp. | reverse complement strand
TTGCAGGAAGACACCTCCAGGAGCGATAACTTCCGTGTGAAGCGCTATGTTGCCAAATACACCATCAACCCCGCCATTACCCATGGAGTCTCGCACGCGATTGGCTCGGTAGAGGTGGGCAAGTTTGCCGACCTCGTCCTGTGGAGACCCGCCTTCTTCGGCGTCAAGCCGTCCATGATCCTGAAAGGCGGAATGATAACGGCAGCCCTGATGGGTGATCCGAATGCATCGATACCGACCCCGCAGCCGGTGCACTACCGGTACATGTTCGGCGCATACGGCAGTGCCCTTAAAACGTCCTGTTTCACTTTTACTTCGCAGGCGGCGCTTGACGCGGGCGTGGTGGAACAACTGAAACTGGATAAAAACCTGATCGCGGTCAAGGACACACGCAACTTGCGCAAGAAGGACATGATCCATAACGGTGCGACGCCAAAAATGGAAATTGATCCGGAAACCTATGAGGTTCGGGCGGATGGACAGCTGCTGACGTGTGGACCGGAAGATGTTTTGCCGATGGCACAGCGGTACTTTTTGTTCTGAGACCGCAATGCTGATCTTGAACGCTAAAATAGCGCATGCGGAATCGATTTCCGCGCAGCTTGTCTTGCCTTATGAGCTGCGCGAAAACAGCCGCCTGCGCACCGCACTTGCGTCTGGAGAAGAGGTCGCCATTTTCACTGCGCGAGGCACGGTGCTGCGTAACGGCGATTTGCTCCAGTGTGACGACGGCCGGGTAGTGCAAATCATCGCGGCAGAGGAGCCTACCTACCGGATTACCTGCCGTACTCCCCACGATCTTTTGCGTTGCGCGTTTCACCTGGGTAACCGCCACACGCAGACCCAGGTGGGAGAGGGTTTCCTGCGCATTTGCCGGGACAGCGTGCTGAAGGAGATGCTGGAGGGATTGGGTGGGACCGTGGTGGAAGAAAATGCGCAGTTCGAACCGGAAGCGGGAGCCTACAGCGGAGGTGGCCATCACCATCATGATGACGGTGGCCACGGTCATTCACACGGGCGTGGCCCGCTGGCCCCGATTCCGGTGCATCAGAAGATCCACCGTCCATCGGACAAGCAGTAGAAGATCACAGGTGACCATGATGCAGGCAACTTCCCTGTTACGCTTGCTGCAATTGGCAAGTCCGTCGCTTCCCGTTGGCGCGTATACCTATTCGCAGGGCCTGGAAGCAGCCATTGAAGAGGGCGCGGTCCAGGACGAAAGTTCGGCCCGCGCCTGGATCGCCGAGGCGCTGGCTGTGGTTGCGGACTTTGAAGCGCCGGTCCTCTGGCGGTTGTTGAAGGCGTTTTCGGCGCGGGACAGGGCGGCGGTTATTTATTGGAGCGAATGCTTTATTGCAGCGCGCGATACCGTCGAGTTTCGGGCGGAAACCATCCAGATGGGATATTCCTTGAACAAGCTGGTGGCGGAGCTGAAGATTGCGGACGATTCACTGCTGAAGATAATGGCCAATCAGCCCGAGATTCCTCTGCCCACGGCGTTTGCATATGCAGCGGAGGCGCTGGCCGTCCCGCATGAAGCCGCGTTGCTTGGCATGCTGTTTTCCATGGTTGAGAACCAGATGCTGGTTTGTGTGAAATCGGTTCCGCTTGGCCAGGTCTCGGGTCAGCGCCTGTTGCTTTCCCTGCATGGCACGATTGAAGCTGCTGCCCGTCATGCCCAAGCGCTTGAAGACGATGAATTGTCCAATTGGGCGCCAGGGTTGTCATTATTGTCGATGCAGCATGAAGTGCAATACAGCCGCATTTATCGATCCTGAACGGCCTTGCCGGAACATAAATTATTGATGGAAATAGAATGAAAAACGTATCCAATCCCTTGCGTGTCGGAATAGGCGGGCCGGTCGGTTCAGGAAAAACGGCCTTATGTGAGGCGCTAAGTAAAAAAATGCGCGACCGTTACGAGATGGCCGTTATCACCAATGATATCTATACCAAGGAGGATATGGAGATTCTGCTGCGCGCAGATGCTTTGCCCGCTGAGCGATTGATGGGTGTCGAAACCGGTGGCTGCCCGCACACCGCCATCAGAGAGGACGCATCGATCAACCTTGAAGCCATTGCGCGCATGACGGCGGATTTCCCCGATCTCGATCTTATTCTGGTTGAATCCGGTGGTGACAATCTCGCTTCGACTTTCAGTCCCGAGCTTTCCGATCTTACCATTTACGTAATCGATGTTGCTGCCGGCGAGAAAATACCACGCAAGGGCGGGCCCGGCATCACGCGTTCGGCTCTGCTGGTGATCAACAAGATCGATCTTGCGCCGTATGTTGGAGCAGATCTTGGCGTGATGGCACGCGACGCGAAGAAAATGCGCGCGGAACGACCATTTACCTTTACCAATTTGCATACCGGCGAGGGCGTGGACCAGATTGTCGATTTCATCGTAAAACAAGGGCTGCTGGATGAAGTGAAATCGCAATAATGTCGGTGAATCTCCCAGTTTTACTGTTTCCGGACATTCTAGAAGAGATTCGGCTCTCAGTCGGGATGCTGACAGATAACCGAATGACCATGCTTCCTGCATAGACACAGCACCAGAAATATCTCACTGCCATATAAGAAAAAACTCTGGAGATGAATAATGGAATGGTCATTAGCAATAGATAAGGCGATGCCTCGGCCTCTGCGCGTGATTCTGAGAGGCGTCGGGCAGGTATTCTTTTGTTGCAACGCAGTGACAGGATTGATCTTCCTGGCGGCACTTTTCATTGGTGGTCCCATCGCGGGCGCTGCTGCAACTGTCGGGGTCATCTCCAGCACCGTGGCAGCTTATCTCCTCGGCTTCTCCGAGGATGATATCGATGCCGGATTGTACGGATTTAATGGCACTCTGGTAGGGCCTTGCCTATTTCTGTTCCTTGAGCACTCTCCACAACTTTGGCTGTATGTGGTGCTTGCCTCAATATTGTCGAGCGTCGTATTGGCCGCCTTGATGAGAATTCTCGCTCCTTACAAAATTCCCGCCTCCACCTCGCCGTTCGTTCTGACCTGCTGGATGTTTATGGTTGCGGTTTATGCTTTCGACAGTTTCTCGCGGAGCCCGGTTCTGCCGGCTCCCGGAACGCCTTCTGTCGTGACAGATACCGCCATGATCCCGGCTGAAATGTGGTTTACCGCGCTCACGAAAGGCGTTGCCGAAGTCATGTTTGCGGATAGCGTTATTGTTGGCATTCTTTTTCTCACCGGTATTGCCATCGTTTCCCTGCGGGGCGCTTTGATGGCTTTGGGGGGAACGGTTATCGGAGTCGTTTTCCCCCTCCTTCTGGGAGCGAATCAAGGCATGATCGAGATGGGGCTGTACTCATTCAATCCGGTTCTGACCATGATGGCGGTGGGATGGGTCTTTCTCAAACCGGACGGAAGAAGCGCTGTGCTGGCAATCCTGGCGGGATTTTTAACGGTAGTGTGCCAGGCTGGACTGGCCAGCTTTCTGGCGCCAATAGGCTTACCCACGCTGACATTTCCGTTTGTTCTCACGATGTGGATGTTCCTGTTTGCGGCGGGCATGTCAAAATACTGGTCGGAACCGACGGCTGAGTAAAGGTTCAGACTTGATTTTGTACTGGGATCTGGCTGGCGTTTTGTGAAGGGCGCCAGGATATTGGATGATCGGTGTTTGTGAATGAAGGCCGGATGCCCTGATCAAGCAACTCTGATCAGGCAACCAGATCGACTTTCCCGGTTTTCAGGCTATATACTCCACCCACTACAAGGATCTTCCCGCCTGCGACCAATTTACTCAAAATTGGCGGTTGTTTTTTCAGTTTTTCAACGTTCCGGATAACGTTCATTCTGACTACATTGTCATAGCGTTCGCCTGGCATATTTTTTGCCGCCCTGACCGCAGGTGCCAGCGCGCTTGCCATGGATTGGATGTGCCCGGGAAACTGCTTATTCTTATCGACGGCATCAATAGCGGCCCCCACAGCGCCACAGCTTTCGTGGCCAAGCACCATAATCAACGGTGTCTTTAATACCGCAGCCGCATACTCAAGGGTGGCCACAAAATCCGTAGTGAGATAATTGCCGGCAACCCGGGCCACAAACAGATCGCCGCGCTGCTCATCAAAACAGAATTCCGGACTGACCCGCGAATCTGAGCAACCTAAAATGCTGGCATAAGGATTCTGTCCTTTGACAAGGGTGGCCCGGTCGCTGCTGAAATTCAATGGCGTGGATTGATCGGCGACATAACGATCATTGCCCGCCATCAATCTTTCCAAAGCCGCATCCGGCGTCATTACATTTTCAGCCAGGGGTGGCGTTTTAATTTCTGCGGCGAAAGCCGTCCTTCCGGCTGTTACGGGAATACCCAAGGTAAGGGCAGAGACTGTGGCTTGCTTGAGAAACAAGCGCCTGCCTGGCACCTGCCGATGATCTTCTTTTTCCTGATTGTGTGTATCGCACATGATGAAAGCGTGTCTTGCCTGAATTTTTCGATCAGGTGAGCGGGTTGCTGTGGATATGCGCTGCGGCTGCGGGCGAATGCTGCTGCTGACTGATTTCTACCGGAACCATATGCAGGTTTCCATGCCGTACACCACGTGTGGCCATGACAAGATTGGCAAAGTTTTTTACGCGCCGTATCGCACCGCGGAGAATGGCAACTTCGAGACAGTCATCATGGTCCATATGCACATGCATGCTGGATAGGATAAGGTCGTGATGATCATGCTGCGCCGAAGCGATGCGGGTGGCCAGGTCATTCTCATGGTGATTGTAAATATAAGTGAGCGTGGCGATACAATGACCTTCATTCCATTCTTTCAAGCGTTCGGTTTCCAGTTTTTCCCGTATGAGGTCGCGCATGGCCTCCGAACGGTTGGTATAGCCGCGTGCATGCATCAAGTC
>JBOIFK010000061.1:0-11294 GCA_050741585.1 Nitrosospira sp. | reverse complement strand
GTGCAGGGCCGACCCGCTCAAGCTGGCGGTAATCGGCAGCCAGCACGCGCCTTGAGATGAAGCTGCGTAGCTCCGCATGAGCGCGCTGGCCTAGGCGCTCGAAGAGAATGGCTGCAATTACGTAAGTTAGCATTACGCCGACGGCGGTTATGGCAAAAAGCAATGCCCTTGATCCGACTTCCGGCTCCGTGGCAGTGAGTGCGGAACTGATCTGTGCTACCAGGAACACGCTGCAAGCACCATGAAACACGGTCACTAATGAGGCGCCTCCTAATAATACTTTTGATTGACTGATGAGATATTTCAGCACGGCCGTCTCGTGATAAAAATGAATATACAAAAGAGACGAACGATCGCTATAAATATTTACTTTGGAAATCCGTACATGCGATGAACGCGATTCCATCTGTATGCGTACGGTCGAAAGGATCATTAAACAATAACGTTTCTCATTCGTCTTTCTTTTTTGTAGGAACATTCATCCTCAAACTGAGTTTTTACGGAGTCCGTTGATGGGTACGCAACACGAGCAAATCCAGGAGCTGCCTGCTCGTGCGGCGCCGTTGATGTCCTTCCCCGATGGGACGGTTTATCTGGCGACGTATTATGGCAATACACTGCTGTTGCAGCCCGCCAACGGAGAGGAAAGTCCGGCCGGATGGAAGCTGTACCAGCAATCAGGCCAACTAAGGCTGGAGTGGACGGATTCCCGCGCCGGCATGCCGGATACGGCCGAACTGCTGGTAGCGCTCGAAGCATCCTTTACCCGTTATCCCGATCACCACAAGCTGAACCTCCTGGCCCCCGTCGGGCAAGCGGACGAACTGCTCCGGTCAGGGGTCCTGCTCAGGGGCGAGAACAATCAGCTGATCGTCCACGCTGAGCTTTTCTGGCAACAGCCCAGAATCTGGCTTGCTTCACCTCAGCCATACGCCTTTCCCCCGTCTTATGTCCTCAGCCACGGCCGCCGTCACCCATTGCGTCCACCCAAGCCAATCGGCACTGTCTACCGGCGGCACATCCCATGGCTGGACCAAACACTTTCGTTCCGGACGGTAAACATCGGACACGACCTGGAGCGCTTCAGCCGCTGGATGAATGATCCGGTAGTCGCGCAGGCATGGCGGGAAGAAGGTGACCTTGTCAAACATAAGACGTATCTGGAAGGCATTGCAGCTGATCCGCATAGTATCGGGCTTGTCGGCTGTTTTAACGACGAAGCATTCGGTTATTTTGAAGTGTATTGGGCGAAAGAAGACCGTATTGCCCCCTTCTATCACGCGGATGATTTCGATCGCGGCTGGCACGTACTGATCGGAGAACCCCGCTTCCGGGGCAAGCCCTTCGTTACCGCGTGGATGCCATCCATCTCGCATTATCTGTTTCTGGATGATTGCAGAACTCGGCGCGTCGTCATCGAACCTCGCGCGGATAATCACAAGATGATCCGCAATCTTGCCAAGTGTGGTTACGCGAATCTCAAGGAGTTCGATTTCCCTCACAAGCGCGCCATGCTCGGCATGTTGTTGCGGGAACGCTTCTTTGCTGAACGGCTTTGGGTTCCGCGCGATGCCGTCGTAACGTCACTTTCCGCAACTCCGTTCTAAGGATATCGCCATGCAAATTCACGACTTGATCGGCATCGGCTTCGGCCCCTCCAATATAGCGCTTGCCATTACTCTTGAGGAAAAAAAGCAGCACGGGTTCAACGTTGACGCATTCTTCATCGAGAAGCAACCAGGTTTCGCCTGGCATGCCAACATGATGCTGGACAACACGCATATGCAGATTTCCTTCCTGAAGGATCTGACAACCATGCGGAACCCGTCAAGCTATTTCACATTTATCAACTACCTGCATCAGAAGCAGAGGCTACAGGACTTTATCAACCTGAAAACCTTTTTCCCAAGCCGCCACGAGTTCAACGATTACCTTGCCTGGGCCGCAGCGCATTTCAATAACCGCTGTGCTTATGGCGAAGAAGTTTTCGAAGTGCTGCCGGAGAAGCGTAATGACGAAGTCGCGCTGCTGCGCATACGCTCGCGCGATGCGCATAATGTTATTCGTGAACGGCTTGCGCGCAATCTTATCGTCAGCATCGGGGGGATGCCCAGCATTCCCGAATGTTTCCTGCCGTTGGAAAACGATGCGCGAGTGTTTCACTCGAGCGGATACCTTCGGGAGATCGCACGACATGAGGGCGCCAAAAAGGTGGCTGTCGTCGGCGCGGGTCAGAGCGCCGCTGAAATTTTTATGGATTTACACAACCGTCCGGCCAGTCCAAATGTCGATCTCATCATGCGTGCTCGCGCGATCAAGCCCTCGGATGACAGCCCCTTCGTCAATGAAATTTTTAATGCCGATTTCACCGACTTCGTTTTCAGCCGTTCCGATCAGGATCGCACCGCGCTACTCGATGAGTTCTGGCACACTAATTATGCGGCACCCGATCTCGTTCTGATCGAACAGATTTTCAATGTGTTCTACCAGCAGCGAGTCACCGGCAATACGTGCCACCGCTTTCTGCGCCGCCACGAGGTCATTGACGCCAATGCTGCACCGGACGGCATTCAGTTAGTTCTGAGGGATCTTAATGCCGGCCGCGAATATGGTGTCACCTACGATGCAATCGTGCTTGGGACAGGCTACAGCCGGGACTATCATAAATCGCTGCTGGAACCGCTTTCACCCTATATGGGTGACTTCACCGTCGACCGTCAATACCGTTTGCAGAGTACGCCGGATTTTCGGCCGGCCGTCTTCCTTCAAGGTGCCTGCGAGTCGAGTCATGGTCTGAGCGACACCTTGCTTTCGATAACCGCCATTCGCACCGATGAGATAGGACGGGCACTGCTGGGCGCGGTCAATCAACCCGTAGCCAAACAAACGGGTAACCCGATACGCGCGGTTGCCAGCGGTTGAATTTTTTATTTTTTTAATCCAATAAAGCATCTATTCCACGCCGGTTTTTTAACGATGAGCAACCATAACTATGAAAGCCTACACCAAAAACATCAAAGGGCTGAAACAACTGAAGCAACTGAAACACTTCGGATTTTCGCGCCTTCTACAGTATGCACTGACGGGCGTATTAATTTCCACCTATGCCCAGGCCCAGCAGGTTGACCCAAAGCCAGCCACGTCAGAGAAAGAAAAGACCGTCGCGCCGAGTGTCCTCGATGCACAGGAGGATAAGCCCGCTCCCGCCAAAGCCGGCGGGGCGGCAGTGCTGCCGACAGTGGTGATCAAGGATACCGTTCCCGGCTATGTCACCAACCGCACCCTGAGCGCGACAAAGACCGACACGCCGATTCTCGAAGTGCCGCAGTCCATCTCCGTCATCAATCGCAATGAGATGGATATACGCGCCGTGAACCTCAATATCACTGAAGCATTGCGCTATGTGCCGGGGGTCGTGCCCGATCAATTTGGCTTTAGCGGACAAGGCTTCGAGTACATCAGCATGCGCGGCTTCAACGTTCAGACCACCGCCAACTTCCGGGATAATCTGAATCAGGCCGCAACAGGGCTCTATTTTGGCGCTTTTATTACCGACCCGTATGCGCTTGAGCGGGTGGACGTATTGCGAGGCCCCACGTCGGTCATGTTCGGCCGCGGCGACGCAGGGGGCATCGTGAACCGCGTCACCAAGCTCCCGACCGCCACGCCGATTCGAGAAGTTGAGCTCCAGTATGGCAACTTCGGCCGCAAGCGGGTCGCGGCGGACTTCGGCCTGGCCAATGCCGACGGCACGCTGATGTTCCGCCTGGTCACTTCCGCGCTGGACACGGACACGCAGGTCCGGTTTCCCAATACCAATGGAGACCGCGCCAGCATCAGGCGTTTTTATATCGCCCCGTCGCTGACGTGGCGCCCGAGCGACAGGACATCCATCACCCTTTTTGGCGATATCCTGAATAACGACAGCGGCGCCATCCCGTTTTATGCGGGAGACCCGAATGGGAACCCGACCAATACCCTGCTGGCCGACCCAGGCTTTACAAGGTACACGACCAACCAGGCGTCGTTCAGCTATAAGCTCGAACACCACTTCAATGATACCTGGACCGTGCGCCAGAATTTTCGTTTCCAGCGACAGGATGGACGCTTCAATGATATGAATCCGGTCGGCTTTAATACGCCCGGCGACCCCTTCCTGATGGACCGCTCAGCGTTTTCCACCCGGGAGCGGCTGGATCAAACGGTTTTGGATACCCACTTGCAAGCCAGGCTAAACACCGGTCCGGTACACCATACGGTGCTGAGCGGAATCGACTGGAACCGCACGGATGCCTCTCTCAATTACTTTGCCAGTACTTCTTTAACGCCGTCCATCAATGTGCTTAACCCCGTCTACTTTCAACCAATCGCGTCGCCCGATTCTCTTGCGATAGATGGACGGCAAAAGATCGACAATGTCGGCTTCTATGTCCAGGACCAGGTCAAGTACCAAAACTGGATTCTCACCCTCAGCGGCCGTCATGACAGGGCGTCAAACGTCACTGATGTCACCATGTTTGGATCGCCT
Organism: Nitrosospira sp.; assembly: GCA_050741585.1. Classification (GTDB taxonomy): domain Bacteria; phylum Pseudomonadota; class Gammaproteobacteria; order Burkholderiales; family Nitrosomonadaceae; genus Nitrosospira. The sequence continues at coordinate 6,766 of JBOIFK010000061.1, read as the reverse complement.
GACCAGTTCAGGAACACGGATTCCGCCTACACCGGCAGGGCTGGCCTGACCTATCTTTTCTCCAATGGCATTGCGCCTTATGTGAGCTATTCGCAATCGTTCCTGCCGCAACCTGGGCTGGACCGGAGTGGTGACGGCAGGCCGTTCGATGCTACCCGAGCCTCCCAATATGAAGTGGGCGTCAAGTATCAGCCTCCCGGCAGCAGAAGCCTGTTCACGGTGGCCCTGTTCGAGTTGACCAAAACCAATGTTCTGACGCGCGATCCAAATGCTCCTCTTGCTTCCTTTAGCTTTGTACAAACTGGGGAGATTCGCTCCCGCGGCGCGGAACTGGAAGCGAGGACGGAAATTTTCCGTGGGATGAATGCTATTGGCGCTTTCACCTATAACGACGTCAAGGTGACTGAGAGTACCGATTTTGTAGGCAAAATGCCGATCCTGGTTCCCAACACAAGCACTTCGGGCTGGCTCGATTATAACTTCGATGTATTGAATATCAGCTGGCTGAAGGGCTTTGGCCTCGGAGGCGGCGTGCGCTACGTGGGCAGGGTATATAACAACGAAGAGAATACAAGCACCACGCCGTCGTTCACGCTGTTCGATGCGGTTCTCCGGTACGATCACGGGCCCTGGCGTTTTCTTATCAATGCCAACAATATATTCAATGAAAAATACTATTCCGGAAGTGGTGGCGGTAACTTCTTCCGGGGGACGGAACGAATGGTGATCGGCACGCTGAAACTTCGTTTCTAACCAGCGACGTCCCGCATACCCGAGAACGATACGATGCCGCTTGACCCGGATCTTGCCGCATTCCTGGAGCTGGTCGAAGCCGGCATCGCCAACGGCGCGCGCCCGCTGCACGAGTTGACAGCGGCGAAAGCGCGCACGGAATACGATAATTCCACCCTCGCGCTTGATTCCGCAGGAATGGACGTTGCTAGCGTCACGTTGATTGAAATACCATGCCGGGACGGCAACCGCATCAACGCACGGCTTTATATACCCGCTATCCCCGCTGGCGATGCGCATGGGTCGCTACTGCCCGTATTGCTGTACTTTCATGGGGGCGGGTACTGTGTCGGCAGTCTCGATTCTCACGATTCGCTCTGCCGCGCATTGACTGCGCTGACACCATGTTGCGTGCTGAACGTTGCCTACCGGCTCGCACCCGAGCACAAATTCCCGACTGCCGTTCACGATGCTCAGGATGCCTATCAATGGCTGCTTTCAAACGGGTCTTCTTATGGGATGGATGCCGAGCGTATTGCAGTCGGAGGCGACAGCGCGGGAGGAACTTTGGCAACGGTGTTAACTATCGCCGCGCGTGACACTGGATGGCCGCAACCGGTGCTGCAAGCGCTTCTTTACCCTTGCACCACTGCTCGGCAGGATACCGGTTCGCATAAGCGCCTTGCTCAAGGCTATTTGCTCGAGGCACCGACGCTGCAATGGATGTTCAACAATTATTTGCGCGACGCTGCGGACCGGACGGACTGGCGTTTTGCGCCACTCGAAGCAGCTGACTTAAGCAGGCTTGCCCCGGCTTTCATTGCTTTGGCTGAATTTGACCCTCTAGTGGATGAAGGTATCTCGTATGCAGAGAAGCTTAAAGCGGCGGGGGTTTCCACCCGTCTCAAGGTCTACGAAGGGATGACGCATGACTTCGCCCGTCTCGGGAACATTGTAAGAGACGCCGAGCTGGTGCGCGAAGACATCGCGCACGCGCTGGCAGAAGCATTTCAACCATAGCTGCATAAGCAACCACGTCCCGGTTTAATCCTGCAGATGCTCTTCCCGCGCGACGTTAGCCGACCTCCTCGGCCTTGGTAATAGGTGCCGAAACAGCGGCAAGCGCAGATTCGACCCCCAGCAGCAATGACTCCGTCCGCACGATGGTAAAGTGGTCGGCATCGACTTCAATTGAACGTAATTTATCCTGATCTATTTGCAAGGCAAGTGCCAGTCGGTCGGATAGCGGACGTGTCGCCGCCCACCAGCAGGTTGCCTGTATTTGCAAGGGACTCAGTGCGGATGCCTGCAGCGACAGGGCTTTCAACTGACGCGCCACGATAAAGATACGCATCAACTCTTCCGCTCCCATGTCGGCGTAGCCTCTTGCCTCTGTATTGCCATTTTTTTCTGCGCGCATCCGGACCTGTTCGGCTGAAATCAGATGCTCCAATAAGCTGGTGATTGCCTGTTCCGACGGCTGCTTTGATTCTTGCGACTCTTCGTCACCGGATGAGTCATTCCCTATTACGTCACCAAGCGCCGCACCGGGGATGGCAATGGAAACAAAGTCAGAAAAATCATGGCGCCAATCATTGGGCTGTGATTGCTCGGTATCAGGGATAAAGGAATCGATCAGTCCGAGGAACGCCACTGTTTGCGCGTCCGCCTCCAGGAAAGCCGCAATCATGGCTACCAGCGTGCCGCCGAGGGACCAGCCAAGCAAATGGTACGGACCTTCCGGCTGGATCGACCGGAGTATCCGGCAATAATCCGCAGCCATTTGATCAAGGGATGTATCGCGATGTGCGGGGTCGGCAAGCATACGGCACGAAAGCCCATATACTGTCCGTTTGCCCTGGAGCTGGCGTGCCAGCGGCTGGTAGTCAAACACCGTTCCAAGTCCCGCATGAATACAGAATACCGGTTCGGGTTTTTCTTCTTTACAGGGCAGATTTAACGCCAACAGCGCTTGTGTTCCCTCAGGGGCTTGTATATCCAGCGTATCCAGCCCGAGTAAACCGGCGATGGTGGGACGTTGCATCAAATCCCGGAGCTTGAAAGTAAACTTGGCGTCAGGCAAATTGCGCAAGCGGGCCATTACTTTAAGGCTCGATAAGGAATCTCCGCCAAGCGCAAAAAAATTGTCGGTTTCACCTACCCGCTCTACGCCGAGCACGTCCTGCCAGATTTCAGCCATCAACCTGGCTTGGGGCGTGGATGGCGCCCTGTAGGTAACGGCCGCCAGGGCGCCCGGTTCCGGCAATGCTTGGCGGTCCAGCTTGCCGCTTGGCAACCGTGGCAGGGAGGCCAGCGCGATAATATGCGCAGGCAGCATGTATTCCGGCAGCCGTTTGCCAAGTTCCTGTTTTAAGTGAGCTGCCAGATCATGGGGCTGCGTGCCCGCGACCGGTATGGAGGGCACCACGTAAGCGACAAGCTGCGAACCTGTCAGGCCTTCATGAACCACGACTGCGGCATCAGCCATTTCAGTTGTTTCACGTATCGAGGCTTCGATTTCGCCCAATTCAATGCGAAAACCGCGAATTTTTACCTGATGATCGACGCGACCCAGGTACTCGATATTGCCGTCATTCAGCCAGCGCACGAGATCGCCGGTACGATAGAGCCGTCCGCCATTATAATCGAATGGATCCGCGACAAAGCGTTCGGCGGTCAAACCAGCTCGCCCGAGATAGCCGCGCGCCAGACCATACCCGCCAATGTACAGCTCACCCACGATACCCATCGGTACTGGTTGCATGTCAGCGTCAAGCACATAGGCAGTGCGTTCACCCACGGGACGGCCGATGGGCGCATAAGCGCAATCAAAGCTATCGCCTGCGTCCGTCTTCCAGATCAACGGCGTAACAACCGTCTCGGTTGGCCCATAGCCATTAATCAGGATACGCGGCCGCAGTGTCTGGCGAATCAGGTCGTACGAGGCCTTCGGCATAGCTTCGCCACCGAATACATAAAGCTCTACCGGCGGTGGATCACTACGAGGCGCAGCCCATTCGGCCACTTGTCCGAGATAGGCCGGAGGGAATGCAGCATTGGTAATACCATAACGGTGCAGCGCGTCATAGGTCTGCTCCGCAGTCCAAAGTTCCTGGTCACGCACAGCTAATCCCGCACCGACCGTCAGCGCGGTAAGCCATCGCTCATGGGCGCCGTCGAATGAAAATGACATGAAAAGCAATTCACAGGAATGCAGGCCCATGCCGTAGATCTCGGCGGTCGCCCGGCAGTGCATTGCAAGGGGGCCATGCGTTACCGCTACACCTTTTGGAAGCCCCGTGGAACCTGACGTGTAGATCACATAGGCGAGGTTATGCTCATTAATCGGGCGCTCAGGGTTCGAATCCGGCTTCGCCGCTAGATCGACCGCATCCAATACCAGCGTTCGCCCCTGGGCTGTTCCCGGGAGTTTGGGCAGCAATTTATTCTGCGTAATAAGCAGCGACAGCGCACTATCCTCCATCATGAACGAAAGCCGATCTGCCGGATATTCCGGATCCAGCGGCACATACGCACCCCCGGCTTTGAGCACGGCAAGCAGCACGACTATGACGTCGAGCGAACGTTCCATTGCAACGCCCACCCGGACCTCGGGGCCGACATTCATGCTGATGAGATAGTGGGCAAGCCGGTTTGCCCTTACGTTCAACTCGGCATAGGAGAGCTCCTGCTCCTCCATCAAAAGCGCGATGGCGTCCGGTTGAACCATTGCATTATGTTCAATGAGGCGATGAACCTGGCAACGCGGCTCTGTCGAGACGTGGGCCGGAATATCGGCGACGCGTGAATTTTGCCCCAGACAAAGCAAATTATTGAGCTCTGTGCCTCCCACCCAACCCATTTCACCTACCGGCCGCTGCGGATGAGCCATCATTTCCCGTATCACGAATTCCATGTGGCTTCGCAAGTCAATCACAAACTCTTCTGTAAAATCCTTCCTCGCGTAGGCGTATTCGATTTCAAGCGTCTCGCCGACAACGATCTGCAGATCCATGGCGTAGCCAGTTAGCCCCTTACCTTCGATTTCCCCAAAACGGAGCCCATAAAGTTCATTGCTCCGCAATGCCTCATTGACAGGATAATTCTCGAACACGACAATACTGTCAAAAAGAGGCTGTCCCGAGGAACCCACCCATCGCTGTACATCGGCTAGCGACGCGTGCTCGTACTCGCGCAGCCTTGCATTTGCCTGTTGCAGCATGCCCAGATGTTCTGCCACGGACAAATTGCTCCGACGCCGCACCGGAATAGGAATCGTGTTGATGAACAGTCCCAGAATTTCATCAGAATTTGGCAGGCTGGGCGGTCGCCCCGCTACCGTTGCCCCAAAGACAACAGTTTCCTTTCCCGTATAACGTTGCAAAAGCAGCGCCCATGCCGCCTGCACGACAGTATTGACCGTCACCCGCTGCCGTTGCGCAAACGCTTGCAATTGACGGGTCTCCTCCCTGGTCAAGCGAGTATAGCTCTGAGCAAACCCTGATCGCACTTCTTTCGTGGTTGCTTTGGCTGCTGGTTTTGCGAGCAATGTCGCACCTTCGAGGTCGCGAAGCTCAGTTTGCCAAAACTCCCTGGTTGCCTGCACGTCTTGCCGTGCGAGCCAACGCACGTAATTGCCATAACCAGGTCCTGGTGCCTCGAGCGTTTCGTTATCGTAGGTACGCAGCCATTCGCTGATCAACCGGGTATCGCTCCATCCATCCAGCAGGATATGATGTCTCGTCCATACCAGCCGATAGCGGTCTTCCGCGATACGGATCAGGCTTAGCCGGACCAGCGGGGGTGCCAGGAAATCGAACTCGCGCTTCAAATCCTCGTCCGCGTAAGCAGCAATCCGGGATTCGAGCTGATCCAGGCCGCGCCAGTCCAGATGAACAACGGGGACGTCAACCTGTCTGAATACAATCTGGAGCGGACGAGCCAGGCCGGCTTGCCACAAGAAACCGGTGCGTAAGGCGGGATGGCGCGCAACCATCGCTTGCCATGCGTGCGCCAGCCGCTCCGGCTCAAGGTCCTCCACCTCTACACTGAGCTGGTTCACGTAGAGCCCGGTGCCTACGGATTCCATTGTGTGGAACAGCATTCCTTCCTGTGTAGGGGACAGAGGGTAGACATCCTCAATCTCATCATCCCCAAAACCCAGCGCCGCAATCGCTTCCCCATCCAGATAGTCGCGCAGGTATTCGCGCTGCGGCGCGGTTTGAGCTACGGCTGGATCCTGTATTGTCTCCGCCGCCTCAGCCGCCTCTGCCAATGGTGCCAGTTGGGCAATGGTCTGTCGTTCGAACAATTGGCGGGGGGTTATCTTCCAACCCGCGCGACGCGCCTTGGTTACGATCTGAAGGCTGAGTATGGAATCGCCGCCTAATTCAAAGAAGTTATCGTTTCGGCCCACTTGCCCGATACCCAGTACAGCGGACCAAACTTCGGCGAGCGCTTCTTCCGCTTCCCCCTGCGGCGGCTCATGATTGTCACTGTGGGCATATTCCGGCTCAGGCAGTGCCTTCCTGTCCACCTTGCCATTCGGATTCAGCGGCAGGCTCTCCAGCACGACAATCACCGAGGGAACCATGTAGTCCGGCAATGCCTTGCCTATCGCTTCGCGCAAAACAGCAGTATCCACTCCCGCGCCTGCATCCAGGGAGACGTAAGCCACCAGCCGCGTACCCCCTGTTGCGCCTGGTCCTTCTCCAGCAATTACGACAGCTTCCCTGACTTCAGGCTGAGCCAATAACTGCGCTTCAATTTCGCCTAGTTCAATGCGGAACCCTCGCACCTTGACCTGATGATCCAGGCGCCCCAGATACTCGATCTGTCCATCCGCCCGCCATCTTGCCAGATCACCCGTCCGGTACAGCCGCCCCCCCTTCTCATCAAAAGGATCGGCTATAAAACGCTCCGCTGTCAGATCACCACGATTCAGATAGCCCCGTGCCAATCCAATGCCCCCCAGATACAGTTCTCCGGCTACCCCTCGTGGAACCGGATTGAGATGAACGTCAAGGATGTAGGC
>JBOIFK010000060.1:0-7770 GCA_050741585.1 Nitrosospira sp. | reverse complement strand
CCTGCCAGCGATAATCTCCATTACATTGATGCTGATTCCATCGCGGTGGGCAATGGCACAATTCGCTATACGCTGGCAATCAAATCACCCACAGGAGCGACGAACGTAAGCTACGAGGGTATGCGCTGCGCGACCGACGGCGAGAGAGAGAGTGTGAGAGCGGACATATTAATACTTAAATTTCAGGTTACCGAAAAAAGGCTCTACGCCATTGGCCGGGACGACAGGACCTGGTTACGGCCGCGGGTATCGAAATGGGAGGAACTCGAAGACATATCCCAGCATTATGCGCAACAGGCGCTTTCAAGATACTTTTTCTGCCCGGCCAATATTATTGTAAGAAATAAGGAAGAGGCCATTCAAGCGTTGAAGAGCGGCAGCCATCCACGGGTGATTCAATAGCCAGCGTTATACGCTATCCAGGCTCGACTAGCGAGCGTGACACCAGAACCAGTGCCGATCATTCCGACGTATGATAATCGCTTAGTAGAGATGTATATATTCTCAAGACCAGGCCGCATGGTCTGAAAGTTATCCGCCGGTTGACAACCATCGGTATGTTGGCGTCATCAAACCGAGAAACGGGTGGTAAACCTCGGATAAAGACCCCTCGCGACGAGCGCCGATATAACCTGCCAAAAGCACCATATGCTAGCAGGAAAATCCCTCGCTGACCTTATCGGCAACTCGCTCAGTCCACCGAAGGTTCTCCGTGCTGTCCGCCGGCAGTCCGTGTCCAGGAGGCATTGTCCGCACGTGGCGACGCGCCGAGATCGGCGCGCTGATGCGCGGGTCCGCTGGCGCGGCACAAGTTATATGCCGTATTGATCAGACCGATGTGGGAGAATGCCTGCGGGAAGTTCCCCAGTTGGCGCCGGAGGCGGGGATGATATTCCTCGGCAAGAAGCCCGAGGTCATTGCGCAAGGACAGGAGGCGTTCCAACAGGGCCTTCGCATCGTCGCGGCGACCGATCATGGTATACGCATCGGCGAGCCAGAAGCTGCATACGATAAAGGTGCCTTCCTCGCCCGTGAGCCCGTCTTCGGTTTCCTCGACGCGGTAGCGCAGCACAAGCCCATCTTCCACGAGCTCGCGTTCGATAGCCTCGACCGTACCGCGAAAACGGGCATCGTCCGGCGGCAGGAATCCCACTTCCGCCATCAGCAGGAGCGACGCGTCGAGCGCTGTTCCGTCATAATGCTGGACGAAGGTGTTTCGGCTCCTGTCATAGCCCCGTGCCAGTACCTCACCATGGATCTCGTCCCGAAGCGCACGCCATTTCTCGACGGGCCCATCGAGGCCGGATTGCTCCACGGCCTTTATCGCCCGATCAAATGCGACCCAGGCCATCACCTTGGAATGAACGAAGTGCTTGCGCCCGCCGCGCACCTCCCAGATGCCTTCGTCGGGCTCCCGCCACAAGCCCTCCAATCGGGAGAGCATCGCTTGCAGAAACCGCCAGGCCTCCTGGTTCGGACCAAGTTGCGACTTACGGGCAGCATGAAATGCATCCATCAGTTCGCCAAACACGTCGAGCTGAATCTGGTCGCAGGCGCCGTTGCCTATGCGCACTGGCGTGCTGTTCTCGTAGCCCGGCAGCCACGGCAACTCGATTTCCGTCAAGCGACGCTCGCCGCCGACACCGTACATGATCTGCATCTGGTCAGGCGCGCCTGCGGCGGCGCGCAGCAGCCATTCCCTGAACGCGCCGGCCTCGTCGAAGTGCCCGGCATTCATGAACGCATACAAGGTAAGGGTCGCGTCGCGAATCCAGCAGTAACGATAATCCCAGTTGCGGATTCCGCCGATTTCCTCCGGAAGGGAGGTCGTGAGCGCCGCGGCGATGCCGCCGCTCGGCAGGTAGGAAAGCGCCTTGAGCGTGATTAACGAGCGCTCTACGGCATTTTTCAATACGGGACTTTCGAATTCGGAGAGGCGGCAGATGCGTATCCATTCCCGCCACCAGGACACCGTGCGCTCGAGCCTCATTCCGGCGTCTCCGATAAAATGGGGCTCGCGATACAGCGGATGATAGGCGAGCGTGAAGGGAACGATATCCCCCTCATTCACGTCGAACTCCGCCACGGTACGCATGTCCTCGCCGTGAAGGCGCACAGGCGTTACCAGTTCCACGGCGTTTGGTCCGGCCACGGCGTGAATGCCGTAGTCGCGGCGGCGCACCCAGGGGATGGTCTTGCCGTAGCCGAACCGCAAGGCGAGTTCCATCCGCATCGTCACCCGGCCTGACACGCCGCGCACCAGGCGGATTACGTCGACTTTTTCGGGGTCGTCCGAAAGCGGCATGAAGTCCACGAGGCTTACCACGCCGTGCTCCGTCTCGAAGGTGGTCTCAAGCATCGGTGCGCTGGGAAGATAGCGCCGGTCAAGCCGGTGAGCCTCGCCAGTGGGGCATATCCGCCAGTAGCCATGCTCGGGCGTTCCCAGCAAGGCCGCAAAGCAGGCGTCGGAGTCGAACCGCGGGAGGCAAAGCCAGTCCATCGAGCCATCCCGTGCGACAAGCGCCCCGCTTAGCATGTTGCCAATGAATCCGTAATCCTCGATGGGCTTACTCATCCCGCGCCTCGGATCTACTTTTATATAGATATGAATTCTATCACTGCCTGTCCACTAACTCTTCATTCTTAACAGCTTCATGAGCCGCGGAATATCTATATCACCCGAATGCGCTGGCCTGGGGGTCCTGGCGGCAGCGGCTTGTGCTTGAAACAAGGCAGGCACTCCGATCCTGCTTTTGGATCCTCGTGTTTATTCCTGTCGGGGTGGTTCCGATCACGGGGGTTCACCTGACATAAAGAGGGAAGCGAGGCAACAGGTAATAAACACCCGCCGAAGCGGATCAACTGGCGACATTTTTACGAACTTTCAACTTTCGGCACTACGCATTCTCCATCCCAAGAGGCCAAGTCCAGCCAACAGCATGGCGTAGGTTTCAGGTTCGGGAACGGGGGAGATATAGGGAACCCCGACCGAAGCGCTGCTCGCATTCAGTATATCCAATGCCCAGTGTGGCTCATGGAAGTCGAGACCGGCAAATGAAGTTCCTTGGAAGCCATCAGACAGCGAAGGCCCAACGAAGGAATTGTCATATTGAGTGATCGTCGCAACATAATCCCCCGCACCGAGATCTCTTTGAAGCAAGGAATCAAAACCAGAAAGGCTGCCGTCATCATTGTAAGCAATTACCCGGCCTGATACTGCATCAAATAGCGTTATTATTGGATCGAAGCCGTCGGCCGGTATTACGGTGCCTGCCGCGTTCGTTCCTCCGTCCGAAGACAACGTTTGCAGCGTAACGCTAGCGACAGGTTCAGTCACACTAAAAAAGAATGGCTGAACTTCATTGTCGTTTTCAAAGTTGCCGGTAAACGAAAAGTCACTTGCGAAGGCGCTTCCTGCGGTGAGGCCGGCAATCACAAATGCAATCTTAAATGCTTTCATCGTTGCTCTCCTATTGGCTTCGGTGATGTGCAAGACGCACACAATCGAAACATAGGAGAAAAGGCCGGCAACAAGCAAGCTTTATATGGTGTTCGAGCTACGATAATAAAAATCCCACCGAAGCGGGCTGCGTAAGATTTGCAGAAATATATCCCGGCGGCTCTCCTGGCTTTGCTGGATGTAAGTTTCCCAGTTCCTGGCTTACCATAGATTCGATACTGCGAAATTTTTCCTTCTTACGCGCTTTCGCACGGGAATATGGTGGCCGCAGTGCTGGCAATGCTAATGGGTCTCGTGCAAATACGGTATTCAACGATGTCATACTGCATTTCCTCGCCCTCGCGCCGCCAGAAGGCAGCCAAAGCCTCCAATTTGATGCCGGCCTCAATGCCATAAAACTTGTCGCCGTTCCTGCATTTAATATCGACCAGCGTTCCCTTCGGTATGGGGAAGCACTTGCCATCGTGTTCAATCCATTCGCCGCTCATGACCATTCCAGCGTCCTATGCAACAATACGGCGGCTTCCACACCGACTCGCTCACAATGCTTTGGTCCGGCGATCGGCGCAAACCCCAAAAGCCGCCGTTGCCCCGCTATATGACGTGGCACTACCTCGCAAACCAGATCGGTGACGCCGTTGAGCAGGTGCGCATAATAATAGACCCAGTGGAACATGGCTCCCATGACGGATCGGGTTGGCTGTCCGGGAATGATAACGAACCGGGATAACTCAGCGATTTTTCGGCCGTGGCCCCGCATTTCATCCAGTTCAGTCGAATATGCCTCATCCGCACAGAGGCCACCGGCCGAATCCACTTTCACCATGACGGTACCAACGACCGAGCCATATAACTCGGCATCTATCACGGCGTCGGAATCGGTTAATGCGTGATTCGCAACGTACCCTTTTCGCCAATACGATGTGTTGACAAGCCACTCTGACGGCGTTAGCGATTTCCCAACGTTTATGGTGTAAGGTCCGAATGCCGCCTTCATTTCCTGGCCACCTTGCAGTCATATGCCGGCTCAGTTGAATACATGCCGTGCAACCCATTCAGTTGGCTGTCGGCTTCCACGTGGCGGTGCCTGATCGACCTTTGGCCCAACGATAGGGTTGGGGAAGTGATTTTCTTATCATCTGCCATGTTTTCCTCCGGTGTAATTAAGTACGATGACATATGTTTAATAACCGCGGATAAATGCTGTCCCGCTCATTCAGCATCTTACGGATTTATGGATAGAAAGGTATTGGACTGACGTGCACCGGCGAATCAGTCGATACTGGACCGATGTACATCGTAGTGGTGTAGTTATTACAGGGCAGAACGGGGTGAGAAACCTGCTGACGCTCCGATGCCTGCCCTTGTCGATGACGCTCCGTTCGTCCGGTTACCAATAATTTGAGGCAACGCATCTTCTTGAGGCACACATTCGGTTTTTTTACTGAGGCAATTCGCAGACGGTGAATTGCCTGGCATTTTTGATGAAACGAACTATATTGAAAAAGCAACCAGCGCATCCGAACGAACGTGGCGGGGCTTGTAATTTGGCTTGAACTCATATTTGTGGGGGAAGAGAAATGGCGGAACAGCGAGAAACCTATAAGGGTCGGGATATTATCCTTCGAACCGGAGCGGAAGCTTCTGCCGCAAGAGCTGCGGCAGGGATTGGAGACGGCGAAGCGGGTGCGGATGGGTCTGAGTTATACGTTGACGGGGAGCGAATCTTTACGGTACGCGACGCAGGTGGAGCATTTATTGCATCGGGCCTTGCCTTTAATCCACAACCTTCGCTGATGGATTTGGCCAGGAAGATTATCGATTACAGGGAGGCGGGAGAATAACATGGGAATCCGGAAAAATCAGTCCAGCCTGACATCCCCCGAGAAAGCGGCGTTTGTCGCCGCGGTGAAAGCCCTGAAGGCAAACGGCATCTACGACACGTTCGTTGCTCAACACCGTGCCGCCTTTATGGCCAGTCCCAATGACCCCGCGCACGGGGGGCCAGCCTTTTTGCCGTGGCACCGGGAATATCTTCGCCGATTCGAGCTTGCTCTCCAGCAGATCGACCCAAATGTTTCCATACCATACTGGGACTGGACAGTCGACAGGACGGCTGGCGCCTCGCTTTGGGCTTCGGGTTTCATGGGTGGCAATGGAACGGGCGCCAGCCGACGGGTTACTACGGGCCCTTTTGCCTTTTCGACCGGAGAATGGACTCTTACGGTCCGGGATCCCGGCGATACAACCACTTTCCTTGCCCGCGCGTTTGGCGCAATGGGAGCCCTGCCGACTCAACAGGGCGTCAGCGCCGCCCTGAACGTGGTTCCATACGATTCCGCGCCATGGAACTCCAATAGCAGCACAAACACAAGCTTCCGGAATCGACTGGAGGTGGTTATTCACAATCCGGGGCACATGTGGGTTGGTGGGTCGATGATGGCCATGTCGTCTCCCAATGATCCCGTGTTCTGGCTGCATCATTGCAATATCGATCGGCTATGGGCGGAATGGCAGAGGGAAAACCCTGCGGCAATTTATTTGCCCCCTAGCGGCACCCCCAATGTGGTGGCGGGCCACGGCCGGGATGATCCGATGCCGCCATGGGACAACGAAGCGTCGCCGCCTACGCCTCGAAGCGTTCTCGATCATCGTGCGCTCGGCTACACCTACGACAATGAGCAGCCAACTCCCGGGATGGTGTCGCTTACCGTTGGCGCGCCGGCTACATCGGCTTCAATAGGGCAGGCGGGAGAAATTGATATATATAGTTTTGCCGTGACCGCGCCTGGGAGCCATGTCATCGAGACTCAAGGTTCGACCGACGTGGTGACCGCCCTGTATGGCCCAGACGACATGGCGGTGTTCATTACTGAAGATGATGACAGCGGACCGGGCGCAAATTCGCGGATCGAGCGCAATTTGGCGGCAGGAACCTATTACATGCGCGTTCGGCACTACAGCGGTTCATCAGTTGGATCCTACAGCATCTCCGTGAGAGGATCGGCGCCGCAACCGAATATTCAAACCGTTCAGGTAAACGGTCCGGCAGTGCAAGGAACCCTCTCTGCTCCGGACGAAAGGGATATGTACACGTTTACAGTCACCACGCCTGGCGTGTATACGATTGAGACCACTGGAAATACCGACTGCTTTCTCACGTTATTCGGCCCGAATAGCCAAACGACATTCATTACCCAAGATGATGACAGCGGTCCCGGATTCAACTCGAGAATCGCAGCCAATCTCGCGCCGGGTGCATACTATGCCCGGGTGAGGCATTACAGCCCGGACGGAACCGGTTCCTATAGCATATCGGTCAGGGCCTGAAAAATTCCGATGGAGTGGCGTTCCGACGAATCCTGAATGGGTTTATGGGGGAAGCAACGTGGTCCGATATTTTGGAGGTCAATAATGAGACCACATCATCAGCTTCTATTCGCAGCCATATTCATGGCATCGTCAGGCATAGCCTATGCAATTGCCATCGATGCGGATGGGGTCGGCATTGACTCTGCCATACATGTGAGAGGCATGGATTGGGCGGCAGGCAACACATTGATAACACCGGTTGGCGGTGCGTCGATATTCGCCCACCCTGTGGGCGATGTATTCCAGCACTACACCCACGCGTCACTCAACGGGTTCGAGGACAGCAATGGCATTAGCATTGGTGGTCCCGGATCGAGCAGATGGACATTCATTGCAGGTTATCAGGAACAGGTAATTTCTACGGCTGGCAATAATGTTGTGCTGGATACCATTGATGGGGGCGACAACTTCTTCGGATTATATTTCGATGCAACGCCGAATACGAATGCAGGCAATGGCACGGGATATGGACCTGATTTCACCAACGCCGATCCAGTGCTTGTCCTGTCTGGCGTGATAAATGCCTTCACAGGGCAAACGGCCATCTCGGCCTTTAATGTGGCCCCGGATAGTCTCGATAAATCCGGGGACGACAATTATCCCGGTGTGGACAGCATCACGGCGGTTGGAGATGGGACGCTGGCGGTAATCATCAAGAGTTTTGATCCGGCATACTTTCCCGCGGGTTTGCCCGCAGGCCTTGGCCTGGATTTCCAGATCGCGTTTAATGCACCATTTTCTCAGACTGACCCCTCTTCCTGCTTTAAGAATGGGACCGGCACCCTGATTAACGGGGCCGGCCCGAATACGCTTGGCGGCTTGGAGTGCGACGTGAATACATTAGGAAGCGTCAATGGGATTGACGGAACGAATTTAATCCTGGCGGCCGATGCTTCGGCATTTTTCTCCCAGGTCACGCCAGCACCAGAACCCATGTC
>JBOIFK010000059.1:0-30766 GCA_050741585.1 Nitrosospira sp. | reverse complement strand
AATCTACGCTACGCATGGATAGGCTGATACCATACTCGCTATTGGGGATCCAAAACCCGGGCTTGCGAGCATCCGCTTTGCGAATAACCTGCTGCTTCGAAGCTCACAATAAAGACCTGCTTGCTGCTCACATATGCTGAAGGACATTCACCGTTGGCGCAAGCTACCTTGTTCTCATTGTAGAACGAATCGGTTTCCAGTAGTGTGTTTTACCGGAAATCATGATTAAGGACATCAATTCCATTTATTTATATCATGTCATTGAACTGGAGCGCGGCGGTCGGCGCCGGTATTGTCGCGGGAGTAATCGCCACGGGAGTGCAAATTATGCTGTGGTGGGCCTTCCTGGATGCCCTCCCCGGAATATTATACCGGGACGCACGTCTAACCGCGGCAATCCTGATGGGGCAGGGGGTTTTACCGCCCCCGGCCACTTTTGACTGGAAAGTGATCATCGCCGCGACGCTTATCCATTTTGTGATTTCTATCGCGTACAGCCTGATTCTGGCTTGTTTGATTTCCCGTCTTGAGATGATGCTCTCCTTGCTCGCAGGTTTTATTTACGGGTTGATCCTATATGGGATAAATATGTATGGAGTAACGCTTGTTTTTCCCTGGTTTTCGGAGGTCCGCGACTGGATTACAATCCTTGCACATGCCGTGTTTGGAATTTCAATCGCTGGCGTATATAAGACATTGGCCAGGCACAAGCTTTAAGCCGATCCAGGACGATGTTCCGCGACTGGCTGCCGAGATTGAGAAATCGAAGTGAAGGAAGAACAGGGTGAGGATTTTGAGGATTTTTTTGAGCTGACAACTGTTCTATTGGCCGAAAGAGCGGAGAAATATGAGCCGGACCGGCACTTTTGCAGCCGGTTTCCTTTGCCTCCGACGGGCCGTTAGCATCGCATCTCCGTTGCCGGTATTGTACACAAGCATCGGAAAGGGGAAAGGCAGGGGCAGATCCTGCCTTTCTATGCGCGGGAAAGCGAGCTGGATTACTTTTTCTCGTCCTTCTCGGCATGCTCTCTTGCCTTCTTGGCATGAGCCTCATCTTTCTCGGCATGCTCCCTTGCTTCCTTGGCATGGGCTTCATCCTTCTCAGCGTGCCCCTTCGCGTCCTTGGCATGAGCCCCGTCTTTCCCGGCATGTGCCTTGTCACCATGATCTTTTGATGAATGGGCACCGTGAGCACCATGACCACTATGTTTTTCGGCGGTAGCGTTAAAACTGAAGGTAATGGCAAAAGCTATTGCAGCCAACATAGATAATAGTTTGTTCATTTTCTTCTCCAAAGTATTTATATGATGTTAATCGGTCAATAAAACTGAACTCCTTATTCCCGCTCCTTGTTTCCTGCTTTCCTGCGTCACGTCAAAATATCGCCCATTAACGGTTGACAGGCGCTGCTATTTACCAATGACCAAAAAATGGCTGTCCAAATCGGGACTTGATATCCCTTCTGGATGAGCTTCCCACAAACGTGCCAGCATCCAACTTATGCCCTATCTCGGATTATATGATATTCGGCAATATGTTCCCCACACGATTCTAACAGGATGGGCGGAGAGAAACGCAGCCATTGTTCGGTTTTCCACCCCTCCAGAGTGAATCGGCACATTGTACGGTCCGATAGATTTACCTGCCATGCATAAACGCCCAATGGGCAATGTTTTACCGGTATCTTCAGGAAGACTTATCTTGCATAACGTAACAGGTTGGAGACAAGAGCATGGAATTTTTTTTTTGGATCTGGCTCCGTGCCTGGATTCAGTTCCGCCGCAGCACATTTATCGTCGGTGATTTCAGCTCTGCAGAACTGGTAGTAGTTATCCCAATCCCGATTATAGGCCGGCAGGCTTTCCTGGCGAACATTCGGCTTGAAATCGTCGATAATTTCCTGCATCACGGGCAACCTGGCACAGAGGTAGGTATCTATGCTTTTAGGCCAGTTGGTCGGTTCGGGATACAGGCCCGAGAGCGTGGAAAGAATGGCGGAACGAAAATCCTCGGCGGCATCAGCAAGACGTTTGCGGTGGAATAGCTCATAAATTCCAGAGATAACGATTGCCACAGCGAGCAAAACCAAGGGCCACATGGGTACCCGATTAAAGTATCCGGCTATTTGATCGGTATATTCGTTCATATATTTTTCGCGAATCTGGGCAAGCTAACAGAACCTTCGGAGGAGTACCATGAACTGTCCTGATCCATGTTCTGTCTCCTTTTTTCCTTTGAATTTAGATCCTGCGGCGAAGGGAACCAATGAAACATATGGTGATTATAAGCCTTAGGGGGTAGCGGTCAACTATAAGGGGTTTAGCCACCAATACCGCCGCAACTTTTCTTTTTCCGAATAGCGGGAATCTTGACTGATGGGGTGGATACAGGGAAGCGCATTCGAAGATGCCGGCATATTCCATGAGGTTATGAATATTATGGGGGCATTAATATCCAAGGTTTCATAATTTGCAGGGCTGAGGGCGATGTTGAGGAAGAACGTTGCCGGCAATCAGTCCAGGAACGCCGCTGGCCGGATCGGCGTCATCGTTGCAAATCCATTTCACGCCATCTTTTGTGGCCGTCACCAGCGTTCTGCCAGTCCCTTCCTGCAGAAGGCCGGCGTTAACTCCGGTATTCTTGAATGTTGCTGTTATTTGAAAACCGGAGGCAAGAGATAAAGGAGTGAGACTGGCAATATACTTTCCAGCCCGAGCCGGTACCAAAGAGTCAAACTCTGGTCTCGTCGGCCATCTCCCGTTATCTGAATAAAACTCGGTAATGGGAGGTTTTGCCGCATCCAGAAGGCTGAGCGCTTCGGTTACCTGCTCCCGAGCCAGGGAATCCTCGTAAGCCTGATATGCCGGAGGAATTGCGATCGTTACCAGGATACCGATAACGGCGAATATCATCATTGATTCGATCAAAGTTAAACCTTTTTGATCCCGCTTCATCTTGATAAAACTCCTTTTTGTTAAACCATGCTATTCGAGAATTCTCACTTGATCAGCAGCACCGGTATGGTTGAAAGCTGCATTACCTTGTTGGCTACTGAGCCCAACAGCAAACCCTTGACGACTCCAAATCCGCGAGGCCCGATGACTATCTGGTCGCAATCCATCTCTTTTGCATAACGTACAATCATCTCATCCGGATTCCCGACGGTGATATGAAACCTGCAGGTAATGCCCGCCTGGTCCAGCAGCCGGCGGGCGGCTTGTAACCCTTTCATGCCTTCTTCCCTGTGATACAGGTCGAGGCTTTCTTTGTCGATAAATAGGGCGACATTCCCGCGCTGTGGAAATTGCACGTTTAATAAGTGAATTTCCGGTTCTTCTCTGTACCAATCGACCAGCTTGATGAATTCGGCAACTGCTTTATTGGACGTATCGGAACCGTCCACCGGCAACAGGAATTTCAACATCGTATTTCTCCTTAATGCGGCAGTTATTGGAGATGACTATAGCGGCTTGTCTCTGTCATCCGCCAGATCAGTAATAGGCGCCATTCTTGCCTGCGCTCTCGCCGCAAGCCACTTACCGGTAACAACGACCAGCATTGCACCGCAGATTGGAACCAACCAATGGAGAAAGGCTGCATTGAGATTAACCCATTCCTTGGTGATGGCATCGGTAACGCTCATGTCCCCCGCGATCCAGCCGAGCAAACCGGCACCGATGACAATCGCAACGGGAAAACGGTCCATGATCCTCATCACCAGTTTGCTGCCCCAGACAATAATGGGCACGCTGACCACCAAACCGAAGATGACCAGAGCAATGCTATCCTTGGCAGCGCCGGCAATGGCGATGACATTGTCGAGACTCATCACGGCGTCGGCGATAATGATGGTCTTGATCGCGCCCAGCAGCGTTGTGCTGGCATCAATCTGGTGCCCGATATTTTCAGGCTCGGGCTGGAGTAGCTTGATGCCGATCCACAACAGCAGTAACGCGGCCACGATTTTGAGGAATGGAACTGCCAGCAGCGTGAGGGCAAAAAAAATCAATACTACTCGAAGGCCAATGGCGCCGAATACCCCCCAGAAAATACCAAGATTTCGCTGTTTCTCCGGAAGCCGCCGGCAAGCAAGCGCAATGACGATTGCATTATCGCCACCCAGTACAATATCGATGGCGATAATTTGCAATACCGCGACCCAGAATTGCGGACTAGTAACGTCCATAAATAATCTCTGAAAATAAGCTGGTTTCGTGAAGTGGCAGAGAAGAACATTTAACCTGAAGACGGCAGTTTTAGCGAACGTACTATAAAGGGAAAGATTAAGTGATGTAGAGGATCATTTGATCGCCTGATGCAGGTTCAATCTTATTCTGGCTGAATTGCTACCGGATTATACCAGCGTCCGCCCCATCCTTTGTCTTGGCGCCGATGAACTGCAGAATCTGGGATCTGCGTGGCATCGTGTCATCGTAACCCAGCTTGATTAATGCCCGGCAGAAGGGTTCCTCAAATAGAACATAGCTTAAAAGTGCTGAGCCATCGCGCCTCATTGCTCCGATGGCGCGGTAAAAGAGACGGATAGTGCGCGGTAGAGTATGGGCATGCTGTTCCGCGATTCTGTTGATTTCCACGCTGGGAGAAATCACCATCGACTCCACGTGGCGTAGCGGCATATCGTTATTCTTCATCCTTCTTTCCGGGATCATCCGAATAGTATTATTAATGCGCTGCAGGCGTTCCAGGTCTACATCCAGGCTATCGAGAAAGATACTGCCCATAATATGTCCGCCTATCTGCGCCAATGTCGGATAGCTGTCGACCCTGACCCGTTCAGGCTGCGTATCGACAGTTTTGCGAACTCCAATGACCAGAACCCGGTCTGCGCCCAGATGCAGCGCGGGGCTGATGGGCGCGAGCTGGCGCATGGACCCGTCACCAAAATATTCACGATTGAGTCTTACTGCTGGAAAAAGGAGCGGGATTGCGGAAGATGCCATCAAGTGTTCAATTCCGATACGTGCCGCGATGCCAATACGGCGCTCTCGTTTCCACGGCACGATGCTATCCGGCCCTTGAAAAAACGTCACCGATTGTCCAGAGGTATAGCCCCAGGCCGTAATACCCAGCGCATGTAAAGCACCTGTTTCGATACTTCTCTGAATGCCGCGGAGCGGCAAACTACGTTCCAGCAGCTGAGTAAGCGGTGAGTTGTCCAGCATGGAAACCGCGTCACGCTTGCCTAGCCCACCCAATAGCAGCGAAGCCAGCCAGTGCGCGACATTTCCAAACACGCCGATGGGATCGGAGCGATAGGCCTGGTTGACATGGGAATTCTCCCACACTGCCGATAGTTGCCGCACTCCTTCATGGAAATTCCGGGCAGAAAGCGCGAGACTCGCAGCATTAACTGCACCAGCGGACGTGCCGCAAATGACAGGAAACGGGTTGCGTGCGCCATCCGGTAACATGGCAGAAATGGCCTGTAGCACGCCAACCTGATAGGCGGCGCGGGCACCGCCGCCGGTCAAAACAAGACCGACTCTAGGGAGCGATGATGGTTGTATTAAACTCATTCATCAGCGGCCAGCTCCGCTCTTACCTTTTCCAGCGCATCTCGCAAAGTTTCCTCGGGAAGATCATTCAGGCAGTTGGAGAGCATCTCAGCGGCTTCATACGTGCCTACCGGCAATGCATCGCTGTCCAGATTGGCGATAAATACCGCTGCCGCGCCGACCGTCCTGAGCAGGCCCTGGCGTTCGCTCATCAACATTTCAACTTCATCGCGCAGCATGGAAATCTCTTGTTCTTTCAATGTGGGGGGCACGGGTTTGTCCTCATTATGCCAGCGTGTTGCATACGGTACGATACCGCAATATACCAGAATCAATACGTCGTGATAGATGGCAATCCATGCTACGCGCACGATTCGCTAAAGAATCCGCATGGGCGCATACGTCGTCACCCGCGTCCAGTCGGTATTGAGTATCGGAGACACGGCGGAAAAAGCGAGGGCGATGTAAAGTCCAGGCACGGAAAATTCCAGTTACTTGCTTCCTACCATATTCTCTGGCCTTACCCACGCTTCGAATTGCTCCGTTGTAACATGACCCGACGCAATTGCTGCTTCTTTTAGCGTCGTACCTGTGTAATGTGCTTTCTTGGCAATTCCCGCCGCCTTGTCGTAGCCGATGTGAGGAGCAAGCGCTGTCACAAGCATCAACGAATTACGCATCAGTTCATCGATATGTTTAACATGAGCCGTTATCCCTGCCGCACAGTTGCTGCCGAAACTCGTCAGTCCATCCGATAGCAGGCGCACGCTTTGCAGGAAATTATGGATGATAAGCGGTTTCATGACATTTAGCTCGAAATTGCCCATGGCACCCCCCATATTAATCGCCACATCGTTTCCCATCACCTGGCAGCACAGCATAATCACCGCCTCTGATTGAGTCGGGTTGACTTTACCCGGCATGATGGAGCTGCCTGGTTCATTTTCCGGGATTTTTAGTTCACCAATGCCGCAGCGGGGTCCGGAAGCGAGCCAGCGGATGTCGTTGGCGATCTTCATCAAGGATGCCGCCAGGGTTTTCAGCGCACCATGCGCATGAACCAATGCATCGTTGGCGGCCAGCGCCTCGAACTTATTCGGTGCAGTGACAAATGACAACTCGGTCAACCTTGCCAATTCCGCCGCTACCCGAACGGCGAATTCGGGATGAGTATTCAGACCCGTGCCAACAGCCGTGCCACCCACCGCCAGTTCATACAAATGTGGAAGCGATGCATCGACGTGCTCCAGCCCATGATCCAGCTGCGAAACATAACCCGAGAATTCCTGCCCCAGTGTCAGGGGCGTCGCATCCTGCAAATGGGTGCGGCCGATTTTGACGATATCGGAAAATTCCTGTGCCTTGGCAGCCAGGATTTGCCGTAACGCGAGAATGGCGGGCCTCAATTGATGATGGATGGAGCGAGTGGCTGCCACATGCATTGCCGACGGAAACACGTCGTTGGACGACTGCCCCTTGTTCACGTCATCGTTGGGATGGATTTTGCAGCCGGCCCCCCGCCCCCCGCCGAGTAGCTCGGAAGCGCGGTTTGCCAGCACCTCATTCATGTTCATGTTGGTCTGGGTTCCCGAGCCGGTCTGCCACACCATCAGGGGGAATTCCGCATCGTGACAACCTGAGATTACTTCATCGGCCGCATGAATGATGGCGGCAGCACGAGTCGCGTCGAGCAGACCCAGATCGCAATTTACGCTTGCCGCTGCACGTTTCACCAGCGCAAGCGCATGAAGCAATGAAAACGGCATGCGTTCGCTGGAAATCCTGAAATTCTGCAAAGAACGTTGCGTCTGTGCGCCCCACAGCACGGTGGCTGGCACCTGTACCGTGCCCATGGTGTCCTGTTCTTCGCGGTAGCTCATGGAAACCTTCGGCTAAAGAAACAGATGTGCGGACTCGCTTTCCAGATACCAGGATACCAAAGCGATGATTGATTTTTAACGGTTGGATTCAGGTTTAATACTTGAGGGTGAGATGCAGCTCTAACAAGTTCCGCTGACCACGGAATATTGGTTGAAAGCATCCTCCAAAAATGTCTGGATTCTGCTATCGCAAATGCTTCCGTTAGCACCTCATGGATTATTCCGGAATTATCCGGTGGAGTCCGCCGGATATCAACTAAATCGCGCGGAAGTTAAAGAGTTAACGGCATTTTAAATTAATTATCATGAGGAAATGATTCTTCACCAGGCTCATCGGTCTCATGATCAATCCAGCTGGATATACCGATCTCTTCTTCCGCTTGCTCCAAGGTTTCACCCGGCTCATAATCTGAGTCAGCGTTATATTCCATATCCTGGATGGCTTCGAGCAGCGTTGGAAAGGGACCAAAAACTCTTTCGCTCTCATTTTTATCATGCCAGTAAAATCCATCAGGGCGCTCAACAATAAGTGTATTGTCATAATCGCGTGACGTTTGTGGAATTGTATGAGCCATAATCACCTCGTCACAATTTTTTGCAAGTTTGAATGCGCGTTAATGTTAACCTCGTCCGTAAAATTTTACCAGCGTAAAATATTTCCTTCGGACATTACAGATGCCTTGGTAATCACTAAATCGCTGCTAAGAAATTTCTAGATAAAATTCTATGCAGGCGCTAGTGTTTTGAGGAACAAGCCATGCAGAAGGTGGATGCGAGTGGTCAATTCCCTTGGCCGGGGGTGCCAGCCTGTCGAACTTAGGAAATCGAAACGAAAAAAGCGAGCTGGTCGAGAATGGATTTGGACGATTGCGGTAGCATCTATTGGCCGAAAAGCTGAGAAATATTGACTGGCCAGGTCCCGTTGCAGCGGATTTGTTGACTCTATGCGATTGTTACCATTGCAATGAAGAACGCTCCCGCATCTTACTGGAAACCGATTTCTATGCGTAAAATCTGCGGATCATCCTATTACCTGAAAAGATAATAGGATGATCCGCAGTGGAGTGGTAATTGTCCAGTTTAAGAGCGCGATCCCGAAAGGGGAAATGGCCAACTGGAAGCAGGACTGGCTTGGCCGGATGTATTCGTTGGTTTTTCTGCTGCTTTTTTGGCGGGAGGTTTCTTCGCAGCGACGGGCTTCTTGGCCGCGACTTTCTTCCCTGTAGGCTCCTTGGCTGCTGTCTTCTTGACCGAAGACGTTTTCTTGGCTGGCGCTTTTGTCTTCGCTGCCGGCTTTTTAGTTGAGGCGGCGGTTTTCTTCTCGACCTTTTTCTCGGCTGGTTTCTTGACTGCCGCTTTTTTTGCTGGAACTTGTTTTTTGGCTGGCGCTTTCGCCTTTGCCGCAGTCGTGATTTTTTTCTCAGCCGGTTTCTTTGCTGCTACCTTTTTGGTTGCGACCTCTTTCTTGGCTGCCGGTTTTTTCACAGGTGAGGATTTCTTGACGGCAGGTTTCTTTGTTGCGGGTTTCTTGGTAGTTGCCATTTCAACCTCCAGATTAAAGTTACATGGGATTACAACTCACTACGTTTACTACACCTACCGCTAAATACGCAGTCACGGGTCAGCGGATAAATATTGAACCCTTGTACCCAGTCAGGCGGCAGTTCATTTTATGCAGCATGGCGTTTCGGTCCCGCTGCAAAATATTCGTTAGCACATTGTGAATTCAGATCGAATACGTCTTTCCGCGAAATGGATGCGGATGAGATCAAAAAATCGGAGCGTTTATTCATTCCGCGCTTTAGTCCCAGCTTAGCGCACCACCGGTCTGATACTCGGTAACACGAGTTTCAAAAAAGTTTTTCTCTTTTTTTAGATCAATCATTTCGGACATCCATGGAAAAGGATTGCTGGCTCCCGGATAGAGTATGTCCAGCCCGATCTGCTGGCAGCGGCGGTTGGCGATATAGCGCAGGTATTCCTTGAACATCGGCGCATTCAGCCCCAGAACACCGCGCGGCAAGGTATCCTCGGCATAACGGTACTCCAATTCTACGGCTTTCTGCATTAGTGTATTGATTTCATCGCGGAATGTCTTGGTCCATAGATGTGGATTTTCCATTTTGATCTGGTTAATAACATCGATACCGAAATTGCAGTGCATGGACTCGTCCCGCAAGATGTATTGGTACTGTTCCGCCGCACCGGTCATTTTGTTCTGCCTTCCCAGCGCCAGGATTTGGGCAAAACCAACGTAAAAGAACAGCCCCTCCATGATGCAAGCGAACACGATGAGGCTTCTTAGCAGCTTCTGGTCGGTTTCAAGTGTGCCGGTCTTGAATTTCGGATCGGTGAGCGTATCAATGAATGGAATCAGGAACTCATCTTTTTCGCGGATCGACGCCACTTCATGATAGGCATTAAAGATTTCTCCTTCGTCCAGCCCAAGCGACTCAACAATGTACTGATATGCATGCGTATGAATCGCTTCTTCAAATGCCTGGCGCAAAAGGTATTGGCGGCATTCCGGATTGGTGATATGCCGATAGGTGCCAAGCACGATATTATTGGCGGCCAGCGAATCAGCGGTGACAAAAAACCCTAAATTGCGCTTGACCAGGCGGCGCTCATCCTCAGTCAGCCCATTGGGGTCTTTCCAGAGAGCGATGTCACGGCTCATGTTGATTTCCTGCGGCATCCAGTGATTGGCGCAGGCGGAAAGATATTTTTCCCATGCCCACCTGTATTTGAATGGCACTAGCTGGTTAACATCCGCCTTGCAGTTGATAATGCGCTTATCTTCCACCGATACGCGGCGATTGGCATTACCGGCAGCATAGCGTTCACCCGCATCATTTTCTGCTTCAGTATCTCTGATACCGGTCACCCGGCCAGGAACTGGGCCGGGTCTGGACGCAGTCAGCATCTGCATATCACTCAACGTTCCGTTCATCCGCGGCTTTTCTGATTGCACTGTCTCATCCTCAAATATCAGCATAGTCTTCTCCTTTATTCTGTTGCATCGCGAATTATTGGCACGACTCGCACTCAGCGTCATCAATGGAACAATATTTCAGGTCAGTTGCCGATACCACCGCACTCATTGCCATCATGTTGTCTCCTTCCGCGGATACCGCATTCAAGACGCTGGTTTTAACCGTGGATTTTTCTGCCGAAGTTGCCCCCAGCGAGCGCAAATAATAGGTGGTTTTGAGACCCCGCAGCCAAGCCAATTTATAGGTCTCATCCAGCTTTTTGCCGGAGACTCCCGCCATGTAGATGTTGAGCGATTGCGCTTGATCAATCCACTTTTGCCGGCGCGACGCCGCTTCGATCAACCACTGGGGATCGATTTCGAAGGCGGTGGCGTAAAGCTCGCGAATATCAGCCGGCACCCGGTCTATCTTGCTTAGGGCGCCGTCAAAATATTTGAGATCAGAAATCATTACTTCGTCCCAGAGCCCGAGCTTTTTCAAATCGTTTACCAGGCATTCGCCAGCCATGGTGAATTCTCCCGATAGGTTGGATTTGACGTAAAGATTCTGAAAGGTCGGCTCGATGCTGGCGGATACGCCGATGATGTTGGATATGGTTGCGGTTGGTGCAATTGCAAGGCAGTTGGAATTACGCATGCCGTGCTTCTTTATGCGTTCACGCAATGCATCCCATTCCAGCGTGGCCGACATATCTATCTCGACATATCCGCCGCGCTCCTCACGCAACAGATCGAGAGTGTCTTGAGGCAGAATTCCGCGATCCCACAGACTCCCGCGATAGGAAGCATAACAGCCGCGCTCTTCGGCCATTTCCGTGGATGACCAATAGGCATGGTAGGCAACTGCTTCCATTGCATGATCGGCGAATTCCACCGCCTCTTTTGAAGCGTAAGGGATGCGCAGCCTATGCAGAGTATCCTGGAAGCCCATAATGCCTAGCCCTACCGGACGATGCTTGAGGTTCGAATTGCGTGCCTTGGCTACGGCGTAGAAATTGATGTCGATTACGTTGTCCAGCATGCGCATGGCCGTACTGACGGTACGCTTCAGCTTGCTGGCGTCAAGCTCGCCGTCATTGATGTGCGCCGCCAGATTGACCGAACCCAGATTGCATACGGCGATTTCGTGATCATTGGTATTCAGGGTGATCTCGGTACAGAGATTAGAGCTGTGTATTACCCCGATGTGGTTCTGTGGTGAGCGGATATTGCATGGGTCCTTGAAAGTGATCCATGGATGGCCGGTTTCAAACAGCATGCTGAGCATTTTGCGCCATAACTGTTGCGCAGGGATTTTCTTGTGCAGATCCAGCTCGCCGAGTGCCGCCTTTTCCTCGTAGGCAAGATAGGCCTGCTCAAACTGCTTGCCGAATTTCTCATGCAGATCAGGCACGTCGGAGGGCGAAAAAAGTGTCCACTCGCCCCCTTCCATTACCCGCTTCATGAACAGGTCGGGAACCCAGTTGGCGGTGTTCATATCATGCGTACGGCGGCGGTCGTCGCCAGTATTCTTGCGCAGCTCCAGGAATTCCTCGATATCCAGATGCCATGACTCCAGATAGGAGCAAACCGCACCTTTGCGCTTGCCGCCCTGATTCACCGCTACCGCGGTGTCGGAGACCACTTTGAGAAACGGTACCACGCCCTGTGACTTGCCATTGGTACCCTTGATGTGAGAGCCCATTGCCCGCACTGGCGTCCAGTCATTGCCGAGTCCGCCGGCATACTTGGCGAGCAAGGCGTTTTCCTTGATTGCCTCGTAAATGCCATCGAGATTATCCGCCACTGTGGTGAGATAGCACGAAGACAGCTGCGAGCGTCGAGTGCCCGAATTAAACAGGGTCGGGGTGGAACTCATGAAGTCGAAATTTGACAGCACGTGGTAGAACTCTATGACACGGGTCTCACGATCAATTTCGTTCAGTGCAAGCCCCATCGCCACACGCATGAAAAACGCCTGGGGTAACTCGATACGCCGATCCTGTATATGCAAAAAATAACGGTCGTACAGGGTCTGCAAACCGAGATAGCCAAATTTCAGGTCGCGATCAGCATCCAGTGTTTTAGCCAGACGCGGCAGATCAAATTGCGCCAGGCGTTCATCGAGCAACTCGGCGTCGATACCCTTCTTGATGAAATCGGGAAAATAATCTGCGTAGCGATCCGCCATTGCCTGCTGTATGACTTCTTCACCCAGGACCTCAAAACGAATGGTATGCAACAGCAGTCGCGCGGTAACGTAGCTGTAAGCAGGCTCTTTCTCAATTAACGCACGCGCCGATAGAATGGCTGATTTTCTCACTTCTTCCACTGGCACCCCATCGTACAGGTCCTTCAACGTGGCCTGGAGTATCAGCGTGGCGTTCACCGCCTCGCCCAGACCCGCGCAGGAAGACTCAATCAGTGTCAGCAACTGCGTCGTGTCGAGGGGAATCCTGCGCCCTTTCTCCACCACATTCAGAATACTGGCCGGCGCTTCCACCACCGCCATTTCCTTCTGCTTGGCCCGCTTCCGCGCGCGATCCTCGCGGTAAAGTACGTAAGAGCGCGCCACATCGTGCTCACCAGAGCGCATCAATGCCAGTTCTACCTGATCCTGAATCTCCTCAATATGAAAAGTCCCGCCGGCGGGCTGACGACGAATCAGCGCATTCACCACATCATTGGTGAGTCGTGCCACCACTTCGCGCACTCTGGCAGAAGCCACGCTCTGGCCACCGACGGCAATAAATGCCTTCGTCATGGCAATGGAAATTTTGTTTGGTTCGAAAGCGGCCACGGAGCCATTGCGGCGAATGATCTTGTACTGGGAGTAACGCGAATCTGGGGTAGAAGGGGCTGAAGAAAAATCGTGCCCGGATACTGCCGTGTGGTTTGTGTTATCTGTTGCAAGCTGCATGTCGGACTCTCCTCATCTATACGGGAAACTTGCTCCTTTCCGTTGGCTGGGGTTGGACGCTGTGGTTCCTGAAAACACTATATATAGTATTAAGCTCAGATACATTTAACTACTCCTAGCGTTGAAGCGATAGTGCAATATTTTTTGATGTGTGTCAAAGTTTTTTACAGGGTTTTTGTGAATTGAGGCAGCGCGGTGGACGAGGGGCGTATCCATTGGGAATTGCGAGCCTGTGCCGGCCATGAATTGAGTTCTTGCTACTTGCCGTCTTTATCCTTCGCCGAATCCGGACCGGTTTCCTGCTTCGGTTCCTTAACGTCTTCCCTAATAGGCTGGGGTATCTGCCGCGACCGTTTTACCATTTCGAGCGCCTCACGAATCTGCTCGGGCTTGTGAGCGCGCAATCCTTCCGCCAAAGCGCGTGAAGCATCCATGCGGCGTTCGGCATAATGACGCAGCATTTCCACTGTCGCGGCGGAAGGCAGAGCAGGATCGGGCGGGATGTGGGAGAGCTGTTCAAAGCTTTCTTCGTAGCGATCGCTAACAGCCGTGTCGATGCGGCCTGCAAGTTCGTCGAATGATGTGTCTCCCCGCTTGCCTTCATCAAGTATGCCTTGCCACGCCTTGCTGATTGCAACGTCATCACGCAGAAATTCTCCGATTTCCTTACGTGCCAGTGCTTCGTCACTCCAGCGATAAGCGCGCACGGGAATCTGGCTGATCAGGATGGCAATGGCCAGGACAAAAGCGCCTCCCGCGAGGAGGCGATTGCGGTAAGATGCCGGTTTTATTCCATCAACACGCCGTGAAAATACGATTCCGCCAAGTAGCCCGGCTAAAAAACCGCCTATATGCGCGGCATTGTCGATACCCGTGATTAAAAAACCAAGGACAAGGGTAATTCCTGCAAAAGCCGACGCGCCCCAGAAAAACCAGCGGAATTCCTCTGGATGAAGATTGCGGCGCTCGCGCCAGAGGAATACCAGGAGAGCACCATACATGCCAAAAATGGCGCCCGACGCGCCACCGGAGATAGCTAGTCCCTTGTGCGCGACCAGCGACAATAGATTGCCCGTCAGCCCGCTGGCGAAATAGATACCGGTAAAACGCGCGTGCCCGTACATGCGCTCAACCAGTTGCCCGCCGTCCCAGAGCGCCCAAAGGTTCAACGTGAGATGGATTGCGCCGAAATGCAGGAACATGGCGCTACCGAGGCGCCACCATTCCCCATCCTGTGTCGCCGGGCCAAAATTCGCTCCCCAGGCCAGCTGTACACTATTCGACGAATGCCACAAGCCCGCGCCACCCGCCAGCATGGCGATGAAGACCAGAAGGTTGATGATCACCAGCAATCGCGTCACGGGTACTCGCCGTACGCGCTGGTAGAGAAGATCATGGAGAGATAGCATGGGTGGTGGACTCATTTTCACCGAGCCGTTATTATGCATGAGGATGAAGCGTGCTTATGTATATGCTCGCGGAATAGCGGACAGGATATCCCTGAAACGCAATTGTCCCATCCGCGACTTCATAGGAGCCTCCGAATAAATCCTCCGTGCCGGCAAAATTGAAATGAAGCCACGATGGGGTCTTCTCCTGGTCTGCGATGTCAAGGAGCAATGCGGTGAGCATTCGATTTTACTGCAACCTTCACTCGGGGGGACCGTGCTTTGCAGGCGGTTTGCCCCGTCATGCTCCCTGCCTGGCAAATCCGGGCACTTATCCAGAGGTTGCCGAAGTGTGAGGCGCCTGGCACAATTCTCCGCCGCTTTGCTGATCGGGCTGCTATTCAGTCCCTTGCCGGCCGATGCTCAGGTGCGAATACAATTACCACGCACGGGGCTGACGCCCGATGACCTTGCTGTCATCATTAACGACGACGATCTGTTGTCACGGCAAGTTGGAGATTACTATCAGAAGGCGCGCCATATCCCGGCAGCCAACATGATCCATGTGCACTTTCCGCCGGGCCGTCACGCGCTTTCAAAGGATGAATTCCAGCAACTGAAGGCCGAGATTGATCGAATTACGCCCGCTCATGTTCAAGCCTACGCTGTGGCCTGGACTGATCCTTACCGGGTGGACTGCATGTCTCTGACTTCAGCGCTGGCTTTTGGTTTCGACGAAGGCTACTGCTCGTCGGAATGCGGCCCGACTACCCCTAGTCCCTATTTCAATTCTCCTCGTCTCCGTCCTGCCAGCGATCATAATCTGCGACCGGCAATGATGCTGGCCGGCGTCAATTTCGAAGAGATCAAGATGCTTATCGATCGGGGCATCGCCGCTGACCATAGCTTCCCGGAGGGCCGTGCTTACCTGATAATAACGCCCGACGAGGCGCGAAGCGTGCGGGCAAGTTATTTTAAGCAGACGGCAAAAGAATTGGCCGGCGTTTTTCCCATAGAAATTCTGGAAACCGATGCAATTACCGACCGTCACGATGTGCTTTTTTACTTTACAGGTCTGGCGCATGTGCCACAACTGCATACGCTGAATTTTCTGCCGGGCGCGCTGGCCGATCACCTGACGTCGGCTGGCGGCCAGCTTACGGATTCACCCCAGATGAGCAGCCTGCGCTGGTTGGAAGCGGGTGCCACGGCGAGCTACGGCACCGTAGCGGAACCCTGTAATCATATGCAGAAGTTTCCTTTCCCCGGCATTGCCATGTTTCACTACGCACTCGGCGCAAGCGCTATCGAAGCATACTGGAAGAGCGTTGCGTGGCCGGGCGAAGGTGTGTTCGTGGGCGAACCGCTGGCCCGGCCATTCGCCCCCCGGCTACGGGAGATTCGCGCCGGGCAGTTCGAGCTGCGGATTTTCTCGCCACGTGAGCGGCGGCTACGAATTGAACGGTCTCGTTCCGCCGCCGGGCCGTTCAGGCCGCTTGCACAGCAACCCTCAATCCGCCGGGGGGCCAACCTGCTGCGCTTTAATTTCGCCGAGAAGGAAGGCTATCTGAGATTGCGATGGTGACATGGCAATAGAATAATCTTTGCTTCACCGATGATACCAAACACGATTGAGCTGCCTCAGTGCTATTCGGCGGCGTTAAAAGGCCTTGCAAAAGGAGGCATAGCGGGATGCACAGCATTCTGGAAAGCCCTGTCCGACCGGGGCGGTTCTCTTTCTCTATCACCTGTTCCCGTTTCCCATGGCCAGCATTCCATTTTTCTTCAGCGCGACGGCGATCGCCAGCCCTTTTTTGATCACCAATCGCATGCAAGCCATACTGGCGAGCGTAATTCATCTCAACGTCGTTATAATAATGGGTGCATACACTCCGTCATCATGACGCAACCATGAACTCACCAGCCCGACCCAGCTTCAAATTTCACTTTACCGAACTTCTGCGCGATGCCCTGAATGGAATCATGCCGCCGGATCGAGACATGGAGATAGAGTTCGCACGTCCGAAGCAAGCAAGCCACGGCGATTACTCCTGCAACCTGGCGATGCAGCTGGCCAAGCCACTGCATCAAAACCCGCGTGATATTGCCACATTACTCATCAATGCACTGTCCGCCTCGCCTTATCTGGATAAAACCGAGATTGCAGGTGCGGGGTTCATCAATCTGTTTCTCAAGACTTCCGTCAAGCAACGGTTCCCGCGCGATGTGCTGGAGAGTGGCAAGAAATTTGGTCATGGCGACATTGGCGCGGGTAAAAGTATTCAAGTGGAATTCGTTTCAGCCAACCCTACCGGGCCGCTGCACGTTGGTCACGGGCGCGGTGCGGCGTTTGGTGCAAGCCTTGCAAATGTGCTTGCAGCCAGCGGTTTTTCCGTCAAGCGCGAATATTATGTCAATGATGCGGGGCGGCAGATGGATATTCTGGCGCTTTCCACCTGGCTGCGCTACCTGGAGTTGAATGGAGCCGCCTCACCGTTCCCCGATAATGCCTATCAGGGTGAATACGTGCGCGATATGGCGAGGCTGATTCACAAGGCGCATGCGGGACGTTATGTCCATGAGCCTGATTTATTGTTTGAAGGGATCTCCTCGGGAGCAGATGCCGATGCCGAGGCGCAGCTTGATGGGTTAATCGCCAATGCCAAAAAATTACTGGGGCAAGATTATGCATATATCCATAGTTTTGTTCTTACGGAGCAATTGGGCGATTGCCGCAATGATTTGATGGAATTCGGAGTCGTCTTCGATACGTGGTTTTCCGAGCAATCGTTATTCGATAGCGGCAGTGTGGCACATGCGATTCGATTGCTCGAACAACAGAATTATTTGTATCAGCAGGATGGCGCCAAGTGGTTCCGCTCGACGGATTTTGGTGACGAAAAAGATCGGGTCGTCCAGCGGGAAAATGGACAGTTCACTTATTTTGCTTCCGATATCGCCTATCACCTCAACAAATTCGAGCGCGGCTTTGACCGCGTTATTAACGTATGGGGGGCCGATCACCATGGGTATATTTCACGGGTGAAAAGTGCGATGCATGCGTTGGCGCTTGACCCGGTAAAACTCGAAATTGCTTTGGTGCAGTTTGCGGTGCTTTACCGCGACGGGCAAAAGGCTCCCATGTCTACCCGCTCGGGAGAATTTGTCACGTTACGGGAATTACGCCAGGAAGTGGGCAACGATGCGGCACGTTTTTTTTACGTATTGCGCAAAAGCGACCAGCATCTGGATTTTGACCTGGATCTGGCCAAATCCCAAAGCAACGACAACCCGGTATATTACGTCCAGTATGCCCATGCAAGGATTTGCAGCGTACTGGAGCAATGGGGTGAAGACATTGCAATGCTTGCCACTGCAGACATGTCTTCGCTGACGAGCCCCGCAGAATTGGCCCTGCTGCAAAAACTGATTGATTATCCGGAAATAGTGGAGGCGGCGGCGAAGGAACTTTCCCCGCATTTGATCGCCTTTTATCTCAGGGAACTGGCGGGCGAGTTCCACAGTTACTATAATGCTACCCGTTTCCTTGTGCCGGAAGCTCCACTGCGGCTCGCGCGGCTGGGGCTCGTTGCCGCGATACGTCAAGTGCTGGTTAATGGCCTGGAATTGCTGGGCGTGGGCGCACCGGACAAAATGTAAACAGGCATGTTCGATAATCCTCAGAATCGGACAAGCGAGCTCACCAAAAAAGGAAGGTCAAATGATGCAAAAAGTGATTGCGGGTCATGGCGACCGGCAAAATGAGCTGAAAATGAGCGGTCAACGGCTGGATTTGGAATAGTGTCTTCCATGAGTCGAGATTACAAGACCCGCCCTAATTCCCCAGCCTCCGGCATTATCGGGAATCCCCTCTTTTTGGGATTGTTTATCGGCTATGCGCTGGGGCTCCTGAGTGCCATTGGCATGTGGATGTATATTGACCAGGCGCCCAGCCCATTTATCTCCCAGGATAAACTCGCGGCTGGCGCGGCAGCAAAGGGCGCACTAAATCAGAATGATCAAACTCAAAAAAAAATAGAAACCCCCGGTGTTGAAGATAAATCGGCCAATGTCGCCAATGGCAAGCCACGCTTTGAGTTTTATAAAATATTGCCTGGTGCCGAAGAACCTGTGACGGAACAGCAAATCAAACAGGCGGCAAAACAACCATTATCCAACGACAGGTATTTCCTTCAGGCCGGATCCTTCCAGAATGCGGAAGATGCAGACAATCTGAAAGCAAAACTTGCTATGCTCGGGGTGGAAGCGTCGGTTCAACCTGCCGACTTGTCAGATAAGGGTATCTGGCACAGGGTACGTGTCGGGCCTTTTACTAAAATTGACGATATCAATCAGGTTCGCGCCTCTTTGCAACAAAACGGCGTGCAGAGCAGTCTCATCAAAGTCCATGAAGAAGCGCGGTAAGGGGGACGTTTGATCCCGCGGGCAGCACGAACGAAGTATCCCAGCTATTCTCAAGGAGAAAAAATGAATCCAAGGCGTTTATTTGCGGCTCTCTTACTGATCGGAATAAGCATCACCGGTATTTCCGGCGCTCGCGCCGAAATCGTTGAAGGACGTGATTACACTGTCCTGCCTCACCCTCGGCCAACAGAAAGCGGCAAAAACATCGAAGTCCTCGAATTCTTCTGGTATGGCTGTCCGCACTGTTACGATTTGCATCCCCACATCAAGGCCTGGCTGAAGACGATACCTAAGGACGTGAGCTTTCGTTACGTTCCCGCCATCTTTCGCCCTAACTGGATTCCCGGCGTAAAAATCTTTTATGCACTCGAAGCGCTTGGAGAAAAGGACAGACTGCATGACAAAGTCTATGACGCCATTCACCTGGGCAAAATTGATCTGACCAAGGACGAGGTTTTGTTCGACTGGATCGCGAAGCAGGGAGTAGACCGGCAGAAATTCATTGACGCTTATAATTCTTTCTCGGTGCAGAACCAGGTATCCCGCTCAACACAGATGTCCAAGGATTACAATCTGTCGGGCGTTCCCGCCCTGGTGGTGGATGGCAGGTACCTGACCAGTGGAAGGATGGGCGGCACTCCGCAAGATACCGTTAAAGTTCTGGATGAATTGATTGAGAAAGTACGCAAGGAGAAAGTGAAGAAATAGCGCGCTTTTCAATCCCGCTGCACAATGAACTTGGCAGATGCCTTTAAAGGTCATCATCAGCGGTGCATCGAGCGGCTTGGGCAGAGCCCTGGCACAGCGCTATGCGGGGATGGGCGCAACGCTGGGCTTGATTGCGAGGCGTGGGGACTTGCTGGAAACCCTTGCAGCAGAATTATCCGGCGCATCGATCTATGCCGCCGATGTCCGCGATGCTCCTGCAATCCAGGCGGCCGCACAGGATTTTATGTGCCGCCATGGTTGTCCCGATATCGTCATCGCCAATGCCGGCATCAGTCGCGGCACCCTCACGGAATACGCCGAAGATAGCGAAGTTTTCGACGACATCCTCACCACCAACGTCATCGGCATGGTCAACCTCTTTCAGCCCTTTGCCGCACCGATGCGAACAGCCAGACAGGGCAGCCTGGTCGGTATCGCCAGTGTGGCTGGCTATCGCGGTCTCCCCGGAGGGGGCGCGTACTCCGCTTCCAAGGCTGCCGTCATCAGTTACCTGGAAAGCCTGCGAGTGGAAATGCACAGTAGCGGCGTGGCCGTCGTTACCGTTTGTCCCGGTTATATTGTCACGCCGATGACCGCAAATAATCCCTTTCGCATGCCCTTCATCCTGACGGCGGAAGCCGTTGCCGAAAAAATTGCTCGCGTCATTGAGCACAAGAAACGATTCGCCGTGATTCCCTGGCAAATGGCAATCGTCGCGGCGATTCTGAAATTGCTGCCTGATTTTATCTACGACCCGATGTTCGCCAGGGCGCCCCGTAAGCCGCGATAGAAATCCCGATCGGGCAGTTGGATGGAGTGATCGAGTAGTCAGGTTATTGTGCTGAAAAGTGAATTTGTTATTTTCCAGCCGTTGAAAAATGCTCGTAGCGCCTTTCTAGCCACGGTAATCGGCATATCTGGCGGCGACAACCTGACCCGTCCTGACCAGTTGGGGGAACACACTATACAGCGCTCGACTCGCATGAGCTATCAGCGGCCACGTGATTTACCTAGTGGTTTTTGCCAGCTTAGGCACTAGTACCGTTTCAATCGCCTGTGCGACTGCCTCAATGTCTTGCTCTGTATTGTAGGCATGGACAGACGCGCGCACGATGTCGCACAGGCCACGTGCCTGCATGTCCAGCATGGTCGAGCGGAAGGTCGAGGTGGCGACATTGATGCGCCTCGGCTGTAAGGCGAGCAGGCGCTCGATCTCCCTCGATGGATACCCATTAAGTGTAAATGTCACGATGCCGGATTTGACGCCGCCGCTATCGCGAACCGTGACGCCTTCGATCTGCGCCAATCGGCTGCGCAGGCGATCGGCGATTAGCTGGATGCGCGCCCAGATGTGGTCGACGCCAAGTGCCAGGGCGTACGCGATCGCAGCGCCCATGCCGAGCTTGGCAGCGACGTTGTATTCCCAGTTTTCGAAGCGCCGTGCATCGCCGCGTACTTCGAATTGATCGGGTGTTTGCAGTCTCGCCGAATGCAAATCGAGAAATGTAGGTTCAAGCTGCTGGCATAAGTTTCGTTCGACGTAAAGAAAACCCATACCTCGCGGCCCGCGCAGATATTTGCGGCTGGTCGCCGAGAGCATGTGGCATCCTATCTGCTGTATGTCCAGCGGCAACTGACCCGCCGCCTGGCAGGCATCGAGCAAAAACCATACGCCAGCCATGCGAGCTGCCGCACCAATCGCCTCAACTGGTTGAATCGGACCGCCGTTCGTTGCGATCATAGGCAGGGAAATGAGCTTCACGCGCGGCTCGGTCAGCATGTCGTGCAGCGCGCTGACGGAAACCTGGCCCTGCTCGTCGTTGGGAATGATTCTGATCTGCACGCCACGCTGCCGTTTCAGCTGAAGGTAGGGGATGTAGTTACCCGCATACTCGGTCGCGGCTGTCAGAATCACGTCGCCGCTCACCAGCGGCAGTGAGTAAAACGCCATGTCCCATGCCCGCGTCGCGTTTTCTACAACTGCAATCTCGTCCGGCTGCGCGTTGAGCAGTTGTCCGATGGCGTCATAGACATTTTCCAGTTGTTCCCTTGCTGCGTCCGCAGCCTCATATCCTCCGATGAGTGCCTCCTGCTGCAAGTGCTGGACAACGGTATCGAGCACGACGCGAGGCATGAGCGCGGCGCCGGCATTATTCAAATGAATAACGTTGTTCGCTCCCGGCGTGTCCGCGAGGAGCTGTGTGACATTCAGCATAAGATTGTCAACTGGCTTCCGCGTCTTCTGTCGCCACTTTTCCCGCCAATAACGACAACGAAAGGTTGCAGGTAGGCAGGGGCGACGAAAACCGATGGTAAGTGGTTTTCGGAGGATAAAGATCTTCCGTTTGTGCACGCCGCAGGATTTCCTGTGGCGTGACGAGATAACGCGTTCGCGTAGCGCTCACTTCGACCTGGCCGTAATCGAGCAGAACGCAGGGAGCAAGCCTGAGCATGAGCAGGCGCGCGGCCGCAAGGCGGTGATGGCCATCCATTACCGCCAGACTCCAGCACTCGAGTGTAAACGGAATACGCCAGATACGTTCATCCCGAATCGTATCGGCCAAGGTGGCGGCGTATTGCGGATCGTGGAGTTCGCTCGGACGAATTCGGCCGATTGGAATGAGATGAACCGGAAGTTTCCACAACATAGCTAATCCTTTTTTTCTTCATTCACAGCCACCCGCAGGAGTCAAACCACGCCATCAACAATGACGTGTCTGATCCCCATCGAGCAGCATTCAATGCGGGCTTCTATTCGATATACCTCGCGCAGCATTTCGACCGTGATGACGTCCGTGCAAGGACCGCTCTTCCATGCCTTGCCGGAGGCGATCACCAGTACCTGGTCGGAAAAACGCAATGCTTGGTTGAGATCGTGCATGGCGATGAAAATGATCATTCCCTGCTCGCCGGCAAGGGAGCGCAGGAAGCTGAGCACCTGCACCTGCCGATGCAGATCGAGAGCGCTGGTCGGCTCATCCATGAGCAGAATTTCGGGCTCGCGTGCGAGCGTCTGTGCGATTGCGACCAACTGGCGCTGCCCGCCGGAGAGCTCGTCCAGGTTACGAAATGCGAGCTCCGCGATGCCAAGCGTAGCGAGGGCTTGGTCGACTTGCACCAGATCCGTTTCCTGCACTGACCAGGACGCGTGCTGCTTGCGCGCTAGCAGTACGGATTCATAGACGGTGAGCCGTGCGCTCGCTGTCGTTTCTTGCGGCATGTAGCAGATGCCCTCGGCTCCTTTGTGCGAGCCATCGAGCAGCACCTTCCCAGGTCCTTTGAGCAGCCCGGCAATACGCTTGAACAGCGTCGATTTCCCGGCCGCATTAGGTCCGGTGACCGCAATCACTTCGCCACCCGAAAAGGCGGGCGTACTAATCCCGGAGACGATCAGTTCTGGACCGTAACCCGCGCCGATATCCTCCAATCGCAGCGTCACCATGAGCGTCTCTTGCCTAGAATCAATGCGATAAAAAATGGCACGCCGATCAGCGACGTGACAATGCCGATCGGGAAGATGGCACCCGTGATCAAGGTTTTGCTGACTATCGAGCTCAGCGACAGCAGCAGCGCGCCGGACAGCAGTGATGCCGGCAGAAAGAAGCGTTGATCTTCGCCGATCAGCATCCGCGCAATATGGGGACCGACCAGGCCGACGAAGCCGATCGTCCCGACAAAGGCGACCGGGATGGCCGCAAGCAAGCTCACCATTATCAACGTTTCCAGCCGCAGCCGCGGCACATTGATGCCGAAGCTCGCGGCCTTATCCTCGCCGAGGCGCAGCGCAGTCAATGCCCATGCGCGCTTTACGAAGATCGGCAGCATAACTAGAATCACCAGGCAGGTGATGGCAAGCTTTGGCCATGTGGCCTTGGTAAGACTTCCCATGGTCCAGAACACGACAGCGGCAACCGCCTGCTCACTTGCGAAGTATTGTGTGAGTGCCAGCAGCGCATTGAAAGTGAAGACCAGGGCAATGCCGAACAGCACCATCGTTTCGGCGGTCACGCCGTGCCGCCGGCTCAGCAAGTGAATCAGGAACGCCGCCAGCATCGCCATGACGAAGGCGTTGAACGGCACGACATATTCGGCCATGACCGGGAGCACTTTGACGCCGAAGGCGAGCCCCAAGGCGGCACCGAAGCTCGCGGCCGCCGAGATGCCGAGCGTGAATGGACTTGCCAGCGGATTGTTAAGAATGGTCTGCATCTGCGCGCCGGCGAGCGACAGGGCCGCCCCCACGGCTACCGCCATCAGAGCCACGGGCAGGCGAATGTCCCACATGATGACGCGCGCCTGCATGGGCGCGCTGTCCGGCCACAGTAATGCTTGGACAACTTCATCAAGGCTATAACTCGCCGGCCCAAGGGCAAGATCGAGCAGGACGCTGCCCAGTAACAGAATGAAGAGCAGTCCGAGCAGCCACTGTTTGCGTCGCACGAGGGCGCGATAGGCGTGACGCTGATGTGTCGCCTCCAGCACGTGGAGCGCGCTCGTCATTGGCCGCTCTTGCCCAGAGTCGCGAAGTAGCCCGGCTGGTAAGCGATTGGGAGGAATCGCTCATGCAGTTCACGGAAGGATGCCTCGGGATCGAGATCGGCAAAGAGCGCCGGATGGAACCACTTGGCAAACTGCTGGATTGCCACGAACTGGTACGGATTGTTGTAGAACTGATGCCAGACTGCATGAAATTCGCCGTTGTTGTTCGCGTTGATCCCGGTGTAAGACGTCCGCTTCGTATAAAACGCGAGCTTACGCATCGCTTCGCCCGGGTCGGTACCGGGCCCCACCCCAACCCAGTTTCCACCCGGGGCATACGCTTCCCAATTGGCGCTGGTGACGATGACGTGGTCGGGATTGGTGGCGATGACTTGCTCTGGGTTTAACTGCCCGAACGTTCCCGGGATACTGTCCTTGGCGATGTTGCGCCCTCCGGCAAGCTCGACGAATTTGCCGAAGTTTTCGTCGCCAAAGCTGAGGCAACAGTCGGTGGTATAACCGCCGATGCGTTCGATGAATACCTTCGGACGTACCGGCTGGCGGGCAGCGATGACGTCGGTGACGCGCCTAATCTGTTCGGTCCGAAATGCAATGAGTTGTTCCGCCCGCGCTTCTTTGCCGAAGAGCTTACCAAAAAGGCGCAAGGTCGGTTCGGTGTTTTCCATTGGAGCATGACGAAAGTCGACGTACACAACCGGAATACCGAGCGCCGAGAGCTTCTCGATATGGTGGGCTTCATCTATGGCGCGTTGCGCTTCGACGTTCAGAAAAATGATGTCGGGTTTCAGCGTGATTGCTTGCTCGATTTCGAAGGTGCCATCCTCGAAGCCGCCGAAGGTGGGGATGTCGGCGATCTTCGGAAACTTCTGGCGGTACAACGCGTAGGTGTCAGGGTCGGCCTGGATCAGATCCTTACCCCAGGCGATGATGCGCCCAATTGGGTTTTCCGTATCGAGCGCCGCGACTATATATAGCAGCCGCCCCTCCCCCAGCATAACGCGTTGCACCGGTGCACGTACCTGCACCTGACGTCCAAGGAGATCGATCACCGTAATGGTGCCGAGGGACGCTGCCGCTGCCGCTGTTCCTTTGGACTGGTTTAAAACAATGAGAAGCACGGCCAGGAGGAAAACCGCTGCAAGGGTAATCAGCACACCGGCCCATCGACGTTGGAACGTCATCGCAAAGGTTCCTATAAGTAATAGATATTCAGAGATTGCGTCCTATTGCCGTGGTGACATTTCGGGTCGCTGGAGCAAAACTTGGCTCCGCCTCATGGCCAAAACCGCGATCACCGCCAGGGCGTATGAAAAAGAAACGAAGAAGTACGTGAATTGTAACCCAACGGTTTGCATCAACCAGCCGCCTAGCGCAATGCCGGCAATCGACGAGAATTGCGTGGTGCTTTGCGCGACGCCAAGGACATAACCTTGCTGGAGGCCACCGGCTGCCTTCGATATCAGTGACATCAGCACCGGCGTCGTGGCGCCCAGCAGGATTCCCCAAGCAAAATAAAGCGCGATAAATACGCTGATGCTGCGCGTGAAGCCGGCCACTGCCATCAACGTCGCACAAACAAGGACAATGGTGGCCATGCGGCTTAGCGACTTGGATAAGGTTTCTTCCTCGAAACATCTCGCCCATAGCGAGGCAGACAAGACAAAGCCTGCCGCGAGCAGGCCGTAGCACAAGCCCGTGACCCAGTTGTCCACCTGAAAGATTTCGCGAACATACAGGGCGAACGGCGCCTGAGTCAGCATACGGCTCATGAGCAGTATGCCCATGATGACAAGCAGGCCAAAGATCGGCGATGAACGCCAGGGAGGTAACGCGCCGACCTTCACTGGCGCATCGGCAGGACGCGTCGTCGGAGACGCGGCCTTCGGCGGTGGTACATAGGGGAGACTCAACGCTGCGACAGCGGCGCAGATCACGCACAAAACCGCGGCAACGATATTGATCCAGAAAAACGCCATGTAGTCGAGGATCAGGCCACCAGTGACCGCGCCCGCCAGCGATCCCACATTGGTCGAGACCTGCAAATAGGCAAACAGGCGAGCACGCCGCGAAGGCGATTCGATACTGACGCCATAGGCCTGGGCGGGCGCAATATAACCCGCACAGGCACCTTGCATAAAGCGCAGCACCAGAATCATCCAGACATCGGTCGTGTAGGCCAGCGCCAACTGGGTCAAGGACAGGCCCAACAAGGCCCGGACCATCATCAGCTTGTGCCCGAACCGATCGCCGATTCGTCCCCAGAACGTACTCGTCAGCATGATACCAAGCATCGGCCCGACGTAAACTGCGACAACGGCAAAGCTGAACAGCGGGTCGGATGAACTGAGCGTCTTCAGGTGAACGGGCCAGAAGGGGCCGCTCATCTCCATGGCCCCCATGGAAACCAGTTGAATGGCGAACAGAATGTGGATCAGACGCGCCGCTTGGTTCGGCGCTATAGCTGCACTTGACATCAGTCATTTCCACCGTGTGCTGCAGCCAGTGGGTTGGGCAAGTAATGCTGCAGCCGATAATTGGAATACTTGAGTAAATGCATTCGCAGCACGGAGCGTGTCGGCCAGGGATTCTGCAGGAACGCCGCTCGCTCCGCCTGCCATAAGGCCTCCGTAACGCGGGGTGCCACCGCATCGAAGGCCCTTTCCGTCTCTTCATGCAGTATCCCCCATAAGCAGGATGATGCAAGCTTATATTCGCTCGTCAACAGCAGGGCCACTTCGTGCAGGTGGCACACGAAGCAGGCATCCAGCACGAACGAACGAACCGGCTCGATATCGTCGGAGAAGACTGTGGGAAGTATCCCAGGATGGACGTAAGGCTTGAGCTCGTAGCCTCGCTTGGAAAGCAGCGGCGCATAGGTGCGGCCATCGCCGAAGTCGCGCACCAGCAAGCTCTTAGGCATTCCGTCCGGGGAGAACAGCACGGACGTGTTCTGCTGATGCGCCTCGAGACCGATGCCATACAGTAGATAGATGCCGACTACGGGACGCGTGACGGTGCGCGCATACTGTCTGAACCAGGTTTCCACCCGCTCCTGGTGCGATTGCTCGCCATTGCACTCGACCAGCTCGGTGATGAGAGGTCGGCCAGTCGATGGCGACCTCGTGAACAAGGCAGCCACAGTGATGGGCAGTAGCCCGTCCGTGCGCTCGAATGCCTCCTTGCTCGCGCGATAGACGACCGACAGGTGACGTCCTGACCTATCTTCCTGCTTCACGGCGTGTTTGTAGTGAAACGCAACCTCCTCCGGGAAGATGTCGAGCGTTCGCTCGAACCCATTTTCGTCGGCCAGAATACGTTTGATCACTGTACTGACACGGGGCCCCATATGAATGGATTTTGCTTGTAGACTGCGCTGTTCGCTAGTCAGCCATAGCGCCACGGGAAGTTTGATGAACGGCCCCGTTTCCGGCTGCAGCGGCGCCATGGTGCGGAAAGACATGGTCGGCAGCATCCCGATATCGGGGCCTTCCAGGATCAATATGCCTTCCTCGATCTCAGCTGCATATTTCTGCTTCACATAGTGTTCGAGATGCCAGGCGTGAATTGGCAAAGGTAGCCAGTCCCGCTCATTCAACTGTCGCGCG
Source organism: Nitrosospira sp. (assembly GCA_050741585.1). Taxonomy (GTDB): domain Bacteria; phylum Pseudomonadota; class Gammaproteobacteria; order Burkholderiales; family Nitrosomonadaceae; genus Nitrosospira. The sequence continues at coordinate 2,850 of JBOIFK010000059.1, read as the reverse complement.
TGCAACCCTTCTTTCCATTGCTTCCACAGCACCGGGAATTGATCGGCAAACCATTGGTGGTAGCTATGAACATGCGGCATGCGCTCCATGTATGCCATATCCGAGCGTAATGCGGCGATGCGCACGGCGACCTCGGCGTTGAATTCCGGCGACAGGGCTGCCACCTCCACCGGATCGAGGTCAGGCTTGGATTTCCAGGTCGGGTAGAACGGATGCCCTTCCAACGAGCCCCATTGATCCAACAGTATGGCCGCCTCCCCGGGCGTGGCGTGCCGGCGCAAATAGTCGATAAAACCATAGGCACCCGTTGAATCGATACGCTTGCTCAACTGTGCATTCCATGCCTCGCGATAGATCCGGGCAAGCGCATCATTGGCGATGCTGTTCGTCATATCCGCCTTAAGATCCTCAACCCCTTCGTCGCTCGGAGAAAAGTCAAACTGGTCGCGCAGCAAGTCGATCAGTTGATGCGGCATGTCGATGGTTCTCGCGCCACGGGCTTCAAGCAAGGTGATCGAGCCGCGATTGATGAAAGTGCCCGCTGGAGCGGCCCATAGGTCCTCAAAAAAGATGAGAGCGTGCCTGTTCCAGAGCGGCAGCCATGCACCTCGGCTTTGCGGAGCAAACATCAGCAGGTTCTTGTCAATGATCTTTTCGGCGAACAGGCAACGGATGACGCGCCGCAAGGCGTTGCGCCGGGCAAATTCCAAGGCGTCATTCTTGTGCTCGGCGTAGAACGCGTTGTCGGGCTGCAGTAGAGTCAGATTGTTTTTCATGAGATACGGCATCAGGCTGGCCAGGTTTCCGGAAAGTAGTTGAGCACAGAACTGCGCAATCCACCCATGTAGGAAACGTTCCACTCGAATATCTCTTCGAGATGCGGCGCTCTTACGTTCAGTCGCTTTGCCATCTTGACGAGCAAAGCCAAACCGTAAGCCACGTCTTCGTGAAATGCGCGACTTTCCTTGTCGATTACGTATCCTCTGTCGTCACCCGCCGGGACCAGCGGCGCGTGAATCGAGTCATAGGCCTGGTTCGTGCGCAGCACTGACAGCATCGTGCTGGGATCGCGTATCTGGTCTTCGTAAGCTTCGATAATCTCTTGCTTTAGGGGCTTCACCGAGGATAGATTCACGTCCAGGCGTTGCGCAATGGCCTTGCATAAAACCTGGCTTTCTTGATCGCTGCGCTCGAGGAAGTATGCACCAAGCTCGGGGCAATTCGTCCACCAGCAAATGGGTGAAGAAAATGGCCTATTGTGCCACTGCCCATAAGGCCCGATCAGCCCATATACTACCGAAGGATGCATGATAGGATTGCCGGGCGTTAAGGTGATTTCCAGATAGTTCGCCAGCAACTCAATAGGAGAGGTGTACAGCCTTTGCAGATGCTCCAAAAGAGTGAGGCGTGCTGCTTCGCTTTCGCGCATATGCGTACCGATGTGAAGCGTGCTCTTCGCGCCACCCATCCTGATCGAGATGCCCGGCTGCAGATCATAGGCAGTGTGGGGCACGTCCTTCATGCCCCAGATGACCACATTCGGTCGATCTGCCAGCGCCTGTTCGGCGAGCCAATCGAAGCCGCAGAAGCCGGGAATGGCTCCCACATAGACCGGCTTGTTCGCTGGTAGACTGGACGCAATCGCGCGTAGCAGTCCCTGCCTTCCATGTGCGGGCACGGTGACGATGACGATATCCGCGTCGGCAAGAGCGCGTTCCGGACCGCTCGTCACAATGTCCGGGCGGGCGGATAGTCGACTTCCATCCGGCAGTAAAGCAACGACAACCCCCTCGCCACGGCGATGCTGGTCGATCACGTCCTCGCGACTCGTGAGCAACGAGACGCGCACGGCGGGAAGCTGCTTGAACAATACGGCGTTCAGGTGCCCCGTTCTGCCACCGCCACAAATGGCAACATTAAGCGGCTTCATGACGCGGATGCCATCCTTTCCTGGCTGCTCAAGCCAGGCTCGACAAAGAACAGCCGGGGAACTTCCCGCGGCATTTCATCCGAGCTTTCCTGCCTGAACCAACCCCCCAGTTTTTCCCAGACTTCCGGATCAAGGAGGTTGCGTTCCCTCAGCCAGCTCTCGCTGAATACGGTGTGGAGGTATTTCTCACCGCCGTCGGCGACCGCAATCACGACATTGCCGCCTATCAGGCCCGCATGAATAAACTCCAGAGCCTTGTAGATGACGCCACCGGTGGAGCCGCCCACGAGCAGCCCTGTGTGCTGGGCGATGTAGCGAGCGGTTTCGAATGCCTGGGAATCGGTGACCTGGACCCCGATATCGATGCAGCTGTAGTCGAGTACAAGACCGACGGTGTCGCCCTGGGGCGTACCTGTTCCGGACTGATAATAAGGATGCCCCGGTTGGCCGAAAATGATGGATCCCGCAGGCTCGACGGCAATCGTCTTGATGCGGGGATTGTGCAATTTTAGTCCCCGTGCGATACCCGTCATGGAGCCGCCTGTTCCCACGCAGCCTACATAAGCGTCGATGCTGCCGTCGACCTCGCCAATGACCTCTCGCACGAAATCGAAATACGCACCCGCGTTGGCCACGTTGTCCGATTGATTCATGAACACCGCGCCGGGAAGCTGGCACGCAATCTCCGCCGCCAAGCGTTGGCGTTCGACGACAGCCACTTCATCTTCGCGATAGTCCCCCTCGACATAGCGGATCTCTGCGCCAAGGGCGCACATCATGGCGATTTTGTCCTTAGCCGCATGGTGATCGACCACGGCAATAAAACGCAGTCCGAATTCGATCGCTGCAATGGCCAAACCGATGCCCGTATTGCCGGAAGAAGACTCCACCACGACACCGCCGGGTTTGAGCCGCCCCGA
>JBOIFK010000058.1:0-6826 GCA_050741585.1 Nitrosospira sp. | reverse complement strand
CCAATATTCCCCGGGCACCGGAGAGATTCACGTCCTCCAGCAGGGGGCTTGCGACCGCCTGTTTTGCTGCCGCGCGTGCGCGGTCTTTACCTGAGGCAAATGCCGAACCCATCATTGCCATTCCCATTTCCGACATGACGGTTTTTACATCGGCGAAATCAACGTTGACAAGGCCCGGGCAATTGATAACTTCCGCGATTCCCGCGACCGCACCGTATAGCACGTTATTGGCGGCTTTGAATGCATCCAGCATGCTGATATCTTCTCCCAGCACGATCATCAGCTTGTCGTTGGGGATCACAATCAATGAATCAACATGCTGTGACAGCGCTTCCATTCCGGCCTGCGCCGCTTTAAGACGCCTTCCTTCGAAGGAAAAAGGTTTAGTCACCACTGCCACGGTAAGAATATCCATTTCCTTCGCCACCTGCGCCACCACCGGCGCGGCGCCAGTACCGGTGCCGCCCCCCATTCCGGCGGTGACAAACAGCATGTCTGCGCCTTCAATCAATTCGGCGATACGGTCGCGATCTTCCAGTGCTGCGTCGCGTCCGATCTCAGGATTCGCTCCCGCACCCAGTCCCTTGGTAATTCCGGATCCCAGTTGTAACTGTGTGCGTGCCTGGTTGCGCTTCAATGCCTGAGCATCGGTGTTGGCGCAGATGAACTCGACACCCTGAACCCCGTTCTGGATCATGTGATCTACCGCGTTTCCTCCGCAACCGCCGATGCCTATGACTTTGATGACGGCTTCCTGTGTTTGTGTATCCATGATTTCGAACATAATGCTTCTCCTTTATGAAAATGAAACAGTAATTACATTAGATACTTCGCCCCGTGCTTCTGGAACACTCAAAAATTACCCTGAAACCAACTTCGCATCCTTTCAAGGATCTGCTTGAACGAATTACCTTGCAGCCTGGTATGCTGTTGCCGCTGAAACTGCTCCATGCCGGCGATAATCAAGCCAATGCCGGTAGAGCATCGCGGCGTCAGCACCACCTCCGCCAGGCCGCCGCGATAGTGCGGCAAGCCCAGTCGCACAGGCATATGGAATATCTCCTCGCCGAGTTCCACCATGCCTTGCAGGGAACTGCTGCCGCCGGTGATGACGATTCCGGATGAAAGCAATTCCTCGAAACCGCTGCGGCGCAGTTCGGCCTGCACCAGGGAGTAGAGCTCCTCAACGCGCGGCTCGATCACTTCCGCCAGCGTTTGCCTGGAAAGCTGACGTGCCCCGCGGTCTCCCACACCTGCCACTTCGACCATTCCGTGCGGGTCGGCCATGCCGCGCAGAGCACACCCATAGCGACATTTGATATCCTCGGCATCCTTGGTGGGAGTGCGGAGTGCCATTGCAATGTCGTTGGTGATCTGGTCGCCCGCAATCGGAATCACCGCGGTATGGCGAATGGCACCGTGAGTGAACACCGCAATGTCGGTCGTGCCACCGCCGATATCAACCAGGCACACGCCCAGATCTTTTTCATCTTCCGATAGCACGGCCATTGCCGAGGCCAGCGGTTGCAGCACCAGATCGCGCACTTCCAGCCCACAGCGGCGCACGCACTTCATGATGTTCTGCGCCGCCGATACCGCGCCGGTAACAATATGCACTTTCACTTCCAGCCGTACCCCGCTCATGCCCACGGGCTCACGCACATCTTCCTGGCCATCGATAATGAACTCCTGGTTGAGGACATGGAGAACTTGCTGGTCATTGAGAATATTCACTGCCTTGGCGGTTTCCATCACGCGATCCACATCCAGACGCGATACCTCCTTGTCCTTGATTGCTACCATGCCATGCGAATTAAAACTTTTGATATGGCTACCGGCAATACCGGTATAAACCTCGCGTATTTTGCAATCGGCCATTAGCTCCGCTTCTTCCAGCGCACGCTGGATCGCGTTAACCGTCGTCTCGATGTTGACTACCACGCCCTTCTTCAGACCGCGCGACGGATGACTGCCCATGCCAATCACTTCAAATCCGCCTTCGGGCTTCACCTCGGCGACAATGGCGACGATTTTCGACGTGCCGATATCGAGGCCCACAACCAGGCTCTTGTTGTCATTGATTCTATTCATCGATTTTACGAATCCTTAATCTCGCGCACTTTCTTTCCACCGGTATCCTTTTTGGCTCCTGCCGTATCGTTGAGATCATCGGACGGCGAATCCATTGGGATAGCGCAAATCCACATAACTCAGCTGCCGATTTAACTGCGCAATGCTGCTGTCATGTGCCTGGGCATACCGCTCCAGTCGCGCTTCCACCTGTTCGCGCCCGAGTTCCAGCATGGTTCCATTCTCGAGGCGAACCTGCCAGGCGCGGCGGGGTGAAAGATTGATCTGCTCAATACCCTGCTGCAATGGCCGCAGCAATTGACTAAAAACAGCATATTGCCGTGCCATATCGCGCGCGCTTTCCTCCGGTCCATCGAATATCGGCAATTTCTCATCGGAGGCAGCATCGAATATTTCACCATGTGTATTCACCAATGCCGTGCTTCCCCAGCGTGCCAGCGCCACGTGTTCCTCAAGCGTCACTTCCAAGCTCTGCGGCCACTGCCGCCGCGCACTTGCAACACGTACCCAGGGAAACTTCCTGAATGCGTTACATGTCGCGTCCAGATCAACCGTAAAAAAGCTTCCCATGAATTCGCTGTGAACCGCGCCAATGACCTGCTCTCGTGTTACATGCTTCAGTTTTCCCCCGCTGCCATCGGTGCTGCTGACGCTCACTTCCTTCACCGGAAATACAGGTAAATTCACCGCCCAGTGGCCCATGGCGTAAACCACCGCCAATGCAACCAGCGCAAACAGCGAACTGGCCAGTAGATCCAGTGCCTGATGGTTATCCCACATGGGCCAACTCCAGTATTCGCAGCACCAGATCCTCGAACGATATTCCCGCTGCTTTTGCTGCCATGGGCACCAGGCTATGGTCGGTCATGCCAGGCGAAGTATTGGTTTCAAGAAAATAGGGCTTTCCCGAGTTATCCAGCATCACGTCTACGCGCCCCCATCCCTCGCAGCCTAAAATCTGGTGTGCCTGCAGTGCCTGTGCCTGGATGACCCGCTCCTGCGCGGCCGATACGCCGCTCGGGCAGAAGTACCGGGTATCCCCAGAAATATATTTAGCTTCATAATCGTATAAGCCGCCCGCGGCCTGGATCCTCACCAGTGGTAGCGCGGTCTCGCCGAGAATAGCGACGGTCAGCTCCACCCCTTCAATAAATTGCTCCGCCAGCACCGTCGTGTCGTGCTTCGCCGCCAATTCCCATGCCGCCCGCAAATCCCCTGCAGCCGTCACCTTGGTCAAGCCGATGGTTGATCCTTCTCGCGACGGTTTCACAATCAGCGGCAGACCAAGCTCTTTTATCACGGCGTCGAGGTCGCTTTGTGCGTTCAGCAGGGCATGACGGGGGGTGCTGATTCCGACTGCCTGCCATAGCAACTTGGTACGCCATTTATCCATTGCCAACGCGCTCGCCATTACACCGCTGCCGGTGTAGGGCAGCCCCATGAGTTCGAGCGCGCCTTGCACTGTACCGTCCTCGCCATAGCGCCCATGGAGGGCAATATGCACCCGGTTGAATCCCTGCTGCAGGAGTGCCTCCATGGGTTGTTCGGAAGGATCGAATGCCTGGGCATCCACCCCCTGGCGGCATAGCGCACTGAGTACGGCTTTACCGCTCCTAAGCGAAATCTCTCGCTCAGCGGAACGACCGCCTAAAAGAACCGCGACCTTTCCAAAATCATCGTTAGTCACAATCGATTTCCTGAAATGTATCCAAGGTACGCTTCAGCGTGATTCACTTCGAAGCTCCAATAATCCTCACTTCCTGCTCCAGTTCAATTCCCGTCTTTTCTTTCACGGTTTTACGCACCACCCCGATCACCGCTTCGATATCTGCCGCCGTCGCATCGCCGGTGTTGACGATAAAATTTGCATGCTTGAGCGAAATCATCGCGCCGCCAATGCAAAAACCCTTTAGTCCGCACGACTCGATCAACCGCGCTGCGCGATCTCCCGGCGGATTGCGAAATACCGAACCGGCGTTGGGAAGGCTCAATGGCTGGCTGTTGATCCGCCTGGCCAGCAACTCCCTGATCTTTCTGCGCGATACCGCGTCTTCACCGCTCACTAACCTGAACCACCCGCCTGCGAACCACTCCTCGCTGCAGAGATTCTGATCGTTGATCCTCATCTCCGGCCTCAACGCCACGGAACGATACCCAATCTGGTAATCTTCGGGCAGGCGTTGGCGTAGTTGGCCTGCACGGCTGAGCGTTTGCACCTGCGCGGCGATTTCCCAGGTCTCCGTACCGTAGCAACCCGCATTCATTGCCAGCGCTCCACCAACCGTGCCGGGGATTCCCGCCAGAAACTCGGCGCCGGCCAGATTATGCAAAGCCGCGAATCGCGCTACCTTTGCGCAGGCCACGCCCGCTTCGGCGTAAATCAGCCCGCCATCATTATTCCGTTGCTCCAGCCGCAGATCGTTAAGCCGCGCATGCGATACGACTACCGTGCCTCGCACTCCGCCATCGCGCACCAGCAGGTTGCTGCCAAGCCCCACCATATGCACTGGTTCATCCTGCGGTAGTTCGGGCAAGAACTGGACCAGGTCAGCCAGATCGGCCGGCATATAAACACGCTCCGCCTTCCCGCCAGCGCGCCAGGACGTATATTTTTTCATCGGCTCATTCGAGCGTATTTCGCCGCGAAGGACTCGCAACCCCAACCGTCCACGGATTAATTCAATTTCTGACATATCCATTCATGAATCCGGTAACAAATTTCTCATGTGAAGAAAATGTGACTGTTATCCCCTTCCTGAAACACCAGGCGTTCCTTTTACAAGATCCGGCGCCACGCTCCCTACCGAGCCTGCGCCCATCACCAGTACGACGTCATCGTCCTGCGCGACGCTATGTATGGCGGCGGGCAACTCATCCACCGTCTCGACAAAAATCGGCTCGACCTTTCCCAGCACTCTAAGGGCGCGCGCAAGCGACTTGCTGTCAGCGGCCACGATGGGCGCTTCTCCCGCCGAGTAAACCTCCGTCAATAGCAGCACATCGGTAGTGGATAGCACCTTGACGAAATCCTCGAACAAGTCGCGGGTACGGGTGTAACGATGCGGCTGGAACGCCAGAACCAGGCGGCGGCCGGGAAAAGCGCCACGTGCGGCCACAATGGTCGCCGCCATTTCTACTGGATGATGGCCGTAATCATCGACCAGGGTAAAACTTCCATCTTTGCTGCCTTCATCGCCGATCAGCTTGATTTCACCATGACGCTGAAAACGCCGGTCCACGCCTCTGAACCCGGACAACGCCTTGATGATGGCGGTGTCCGGGATGCCTATCTCGTTGCATACCGCAATGGCCGCAAGTGCGTTTTGCACATTATGCAATCCCGGCAGATTGAGCATGATTTTGAGCTTGCGGGTTTTGCCATTCACGCCCACCAGTGCGGTGAAATGCATCTGACCTTCATCATGGCGAATATCGGCGGCGCGGATTTGAGCGGTATCCGATAAGCCGTAAGTCGTGATTGGCTTCGTCACGTCGGGGAGGATTTCGAGCACGTTGGCGTCATCCACGCACAATACCGCCATGCCGTAAAAAGGGAGGTGGCGCAAAAAATCGACGAATGCCTGCTTAAGTCTGTTGACATCGTGACCATAGGTTTCCATGTGATCGGCATCGATATTGGTCACCACCGCCAGTACAGGCTGCAAATAGAGAAACGAAGCATCGGATTCATCGGCCTCGACCACGATAAATTCGCCACGACCCAGCTTGGCATGAGAACCCGCGGCTTCCAGCCTGCCACCGATAACGAACGTCGGGTCCATTCCTGCTTCCGCCAGAATGCTGGCGACCAGACTTGTGGTTGTGGTTTTGCCATGCGTGCCCGCAATAGCGATTCCCTGGCGCAGCCTCAGCAATTCCGCCAGCATAATGGCGCGTGGTACCACCGGCACGTTGCGCTCGCGCGCGGCAATCACTTCGGGATTGTCCGGCTCGATCGCGCTAGACGTCACTACCGCATCAGCCGAGGCCACGTGACCGCTCGCATGGCCGGCATGAATGATTGCGCCCAGTTTTTTCAGCCGCCGCGTAGTCGCGGTTCCGGATAAATCCGAGCCGCTGACCTGGTAGCCCAGATTCAGCAGCACTTCGGCAATCCCGCTCATACCCGAGCCGCCGATGCCGACAAAATGAACATGCTTGACTTTATGTCTCATAGTTATCATTTGAGACGCGGGGAGAACGGCGTTCCGTTCACTTCCCGCGTTTCATATTTTATGCTTCTATCATCTCCATGCATGCTTCTGCGACCAGCCTGGTCGCATCCGGTTTCGCCAGTTCGCGCGCCTTCATCGCCATTTCCAAAAGCTTTTCGCGAGTGAATCCCATCAACAAGTCTGCCAGGCTTTGCGGATCCAGCTCGTCTTGCGGCAGCAACACCGCCGCATTCCTGTCACTTAGAAACCTTGCATTGCTTGTCTGGTGGTCGTCTACGGCATAGGGAAAAGGCACGAGAATGCTCGCTGCGCCGGCTGCAGTCAGTTCAGCGATGGTAAGTGCTCCGGCGCGGCAAACCACCAGATCACAATCGGCGTAGCAGGCAGCCATGTTCTCAATGAATGTGACCAGCTCGCCTTCCACCGCCGCGTCGGCGTAATTCTTTTTCAGCGAGTCCAAATGCCTCGTTCCGGCCTGGTGCGTCACGCGCGGACGTATTTTCTCGGGAATCAGCCCCAGCGCCTGCGGCACGATAGTATTCAGCGCTTGCGCGCCCAGG
>JBOIFK010000057.1:0-6187 GCA_050741585.1 Nitrosospira sp. | reverse complement strand
TGACTTGAACACCGGATTTGCGTAAAACGGCTCTTGGCGTTTGGCTTCAAGTTCTCTGCAGTACCGGTTACAGCCGTTTTGCGGTCTTGAAACTCAAACAGTATTCGGGTTTCCGGCCCGGTTTTTTATAGGAAGCAAAAATGGCAACAGGTACAGTGAAATGGTTCAATGACTCCAAGGGTTTTGGGTTCATTACCCCGGATGATGGCAGCGAAGATTTGTTTGCTCATTTCTCCGCAATCAATATGTCCGGGTTCAAAACTCTCAAGGAAGGTCAGAAGGTGAGCTTCGAAGTCACTCAAGGCCCGAAGGGCAAACAAGCATCAAATATTCAGTCTGCCTAACGATCCCCTGCTGGCGCGGTTAATTGACCGTGATCAGTTTGTAATCACAGGATTATGCAAAACCCCTTGCCGAGAAAAGCGGCAAGGGGTTTTTTTCATACGGTAAATCGAAGGTGGCGTCAACCTCAATCCACACTGTGGCGAACTCACCGGCTCACCAAAAAAAGCGAAGCAGATCAAGATGGCACAAGACGGCCTTTGTCGATCGTCACGCTTACTGGCCAGTCACTAAAATTAAACGCCACGCCAGAACGAGAGGCCAGCTACCGGAATTAGGCTCACGCCATACGCTCGATCAGCGCTTCGCCGAATGCCGAACATGTGACTTTCCGAGCGCCGGTCATCTGCCGTGCAAAGTCGTAGGTCACAATTTTATCCTGTATGGTTTTCCCCATCGCACGAATGATCAGATCGGCGGCCTCGATCCAGCCGATATGCCGCAGCATCATTTCCGCCGACAGGATAATTGATCCCGGGTTGACCTGATCCTTGCCGGCGTATTTTGGCGCGGTACCATGGGTTGCCTCGAATATTGCAACCGAATCACTGAGATTTGCGCCCGGCGCTATGCCGATACCGCCCACCTGGGCCGCCAGGGCATCGGAAACATAGTCGCCATTCAGGTTCAACGTGGCAATCACGTCGTATTCTTCGGGGCGCAATAAAATTTGCTGCAGGAAAGCATCGGCAATCACGTCCTTGATAACGATTCCGCCCTTGTCGGCGGGCAGTTTCATCCATGGGCCGCCATCAAGCAGAGTCGCTCCGAACTCTCTTGCCGCCACCGCATAGCCCCAATTTTTGAACGCACCCTCGGTAAATTTCATTATATTGCCCTTGTGCACCAGCGTCACCGAGCGGCGCTTGTTGTCTATCGCGTATTGTATGGCCCTGCGTACCAACCGCCCGGTGCCTTCGCTCGACACCGGCTTGACGCCGATTCCCGACGTTTGCGGAAAGCGGATCTTGGTGACGCCCATGTCCGCTATTAAAAAATGGATGATCTTTTTCGCATCCTCCGATTCGGCTTCCCATTCAATCCCTGCATAAATGTCTTCCGAGTTCTCGCGGAAAATCACCATATCGGTCTTCTCCGGGCTTTTTAGCGGGCTTGGCACACCCTCGAAATAACGCACCGGACGCAGGCACACATAGAGATCAAGTTGCTGGCGCAAGGCCACGTTGATGGAACGGATGCCGCCCCCCACCGGTGTGGTCAGTGGTCCCTTGATGGAGACGACATAGTCCCTTGCGGCTTCCAGTGTTTCATCGGGGAGCCATATGTTTTCTCCGTACACGCGGGTGGATTTCTCACCGGCGTAAATTTCCATCCAGGATATTTTGCGTTTACCGCCGTAAGCCCTGTTAACCGCCGCATCCACGACGTGTTTCATCACGGGCGTAATGTCCACGCCGATACCGTCTCCTTCAATGAATGGAATCACAGGGTCGTCCGGCACACACAAAGAAAAATCGGCATTGACTCGGATTTTCTTGCCTTCGGCTGGCGTCCTGACGTGCTGGTGCATGGTATCTCCAATGGTTGTGGATGGGCGGATCAGAGTCGTTTGGCTGCACTGTGTAAACAGATGCGATATTTTACTCGTTTTAAAGAGGCGTCAACGTGCTTTGCTGCTAATACATGTGTTGTCCTTTGAAACGCAATCCTGCCCCTTTCTCTTTATTTCTTTCTCAGGGGCAAGAGGATACAATGCGGAGCCTGTTGTTGCCACAGCTACCGGTACCGGGCACTTCGCGTAAGCTTTTTATAAAAATAGGCAGAGTTTAGATACCATGATCTGGAAACCAAATGTCACGGTTGCAGCGGTAGTCGAGCAAGGCGGTAGATACCTTCTGGTTGAGGAGCAAACCAGTAGCGGCATACTATTCAACCAGCCCGCAGGTCATCTGGAACCGGACGAATCCATTATTCAGGGCGCGATACGGGAAACGCTGGAAGAAACCGGTTACACATTTATCCCACAATGGGTACTAGGAATTTATTGCTGGCATTCCCAGGCCGACAACACCAGCTATCTTCGTTTTGCTTTTACCGGTTCCGTTACGGACCATAACGCCGGTCGTGTGCTTGACGAGGGAATATTGCGTGTTGGATGGTTCGGCGTGGATGAAATTCGCGAAACAACCTATTGCCACCGTAGTCCGCTTGTGATGAGGTGTGTCGCGGATCACCTGGCAGGCAAGCGCTATTCGTTGGAAATTCTTACGCATTACGATTGAATATCAAGCGATGGGCAAGAGGCGTGTGATAGTCGGCATGTCGGGCGGGGTTGATTCATCCGTCGCGGCGCTGTTGTTAAAGCAGCAAGGTTATGATGTCGTCGGTCTTTTCATGAAGAATTGGGAAGACGATGATACGGACGATTATTGCTCATCCCGGCAGGATTTGATCGATGCCGCGTCGGTGGCGGATATCATCGGAATTCCGTTGGAAGCAGTCAATTTCTCCGCCGAATATAAGGATCGCGTATTCAATCAGTTCCTTGCCGAATACAAGGCTGGGCGAACACCCAATCCAGACGTGCTGTGCAATGCCGAGATTAAGTTCAAGGCGTTTCTTGATCATGCCGTTGGTCTCGGTGCTGACTCAATCGCTACCGGACATTATGCCCAGGTACGCGAAATAAATGGCGCGTTCCAACTGCTGAAAGGTGAGGATGGAGCCAAGGACCAGAGCTATTTTCTTTATCGTCTGAACCAGGAGCAGTTATCCAGAACGCTATTTCCCATTGGGCACCTTTACAAGCGCGATGTACGTAAAATTGCCAGGGACCACGGATTGCCGAATTTTTCCAAGAAGGACAGCACCGGGATCTGTTTTATCGGTGAACGTCCATTCAGGGAATTTCTCAACCGTTACTTACCGCATGAACCAGGGGAAATGCAGACGCCGGCCGGTATCGTCATGGGCCGGCATTTCGGTTTGATGTACTACACGATTGGCCAACGTCAGGGATTGGGCATTGGCGGAACAAGAGATGGTGGCGGCGAGCCGTGGTTCGTTTCGGCCAAGGATGTGGCGCGGAATATACTGACCGTGGTGCAAGGTCATGATCACCCCGATTTATTCCAGCCCGCTCTCACCGCTACCGATCTGACATGGATCAGCGGCCGCGCACCGCATTGCAACTGGGTGTATGCTGCGAAGACCCGCTATCGCCAGCCGGATGCGCCTTGCGCGATTGCGTCTATCGATCATGCTCGATGCAACATCGAATTTGCCCAGCCGCAGTGGGCTGTGACGCCTGGCCAATCAGTGGTGGTTTACGAAAGCAAGGCGTGTCTTGGAGGAGGGGTGATCACCGAGTGAATATCCCGCTTCTCACTCTCTGGGCACCGTTTCCATAAATGGCGTCCGCTTTTCCAGTCGATCGGAAAAATCGGCAAGATTGGGGGAGACGTTGCGCCATTCGATTTCGGGAAAACGAAAAGCGAGATAACCCAGTGTGCAGCCCAGCGCAATATCAGCCAGCGTATAGACGTTGCCGTCGCACCACTTTTTGTCGCCCAGCTCATGGGCGGCTGTTTCCAGACCCCGCGAGACCTTTTTCTGCTGGCGCGAGATCCATTCCGGGCTTTGCTCGGTGTCATGACGTTTGCGTTCAAGAAATATGGTGGCGGCGGCGTCGCAGATACCGTCTGCCAGTGCCTCCCAGCGCTTTACCATGATTCGGCGCCGGTTGGATTCTGGAATCAGGCGAGATACCGGGTTGAGACTATCGAGATATTCGACGATCACGCGTGAATCAAACAAAGTCGTGCCATCGTCCATCATCAGTACCGGTATCTTGCCCAGGGGATTGTGATCCGGCACCTGACTGTCCGCATTCCAGGGGACATCCACCTCAAAATCATAACCAATCCGCTTCTCCGCCAGAACGATGCGCGTCTTGCGCACGTAAGGGCTGGTGAGTGATCCGATAAGCTTCATGGCATCCTTGAGGCAGTTTTATACAGGCGCAATTATACCGGTTTCCCTGTGGCATGGCATAGTCCAGGCATTTGCCTACCTATGCTAAAATCGCCCTGAAATGATCCGGCCAGTGGAATCATTAATACAGAATCAACAAAATGAACGTGTCTTTCCTCACCGCACTTTCCCCCCTTGATGGGCGCTACCACAGCAAAGTCGCGGACCTGCGGCCCTATTTCAGCGAACTTGCCCTGATTCGTTACCGCGTTCAGTTGGAAATCGAATGGCTCAAGGCATTGAGCGATTCACCTTCCATCGCCGAGATTCCGCCATTTTCGCCCGGTACTATTGAACAGCTTGACCGTCTTGCAGCCGATTTTTCCGCGGCCGACGGGGAGGCGGTCAAGCTGATCGAAGCGCGTACCAACCACGATGTCAAAGCCGTCGAATACTGGCTCAGGGAACGATTGGCGAAGAATGCCGAAGTCGCCGGGATTGCGCAATTTATCCATTTTGCCTGTACGTCGGAGGACATCAATAATCTCTCTCATGGGCTGATGTTGATGCACAGCCGCGATCAGGTGATGTTGCCGGCACTGGAAAAAATCATCGCCAAGCTTATTCAGTTGGCACACGAACTGTCAGATACGCCCATGCTTGCCCGTACGCATGGCCAACCAGCCACCCCCACGACAGCAGGCAAGGAATTCGCCAACGTCGCTTACCGTCTGCAACGCGGGCAGAAGCGCCTTGCCACGATAGCCATTCTTGGAAAAATCAACGGCGCGGTCGGCAATTATAATGCCCATTTGGCCGCTTACCCGAGTTTCGACTGGGAAAAATTCTCACAGGATTTCATAGGAAAACTTGGCCTGGAATTCAATCCCTACACCACGCAGATTGAACCGCATGACGCAATGACCGAGCTGTTCGATGCTTATGCGCATATCAACGCCATATTGCTGGACTTTAACCGCGATGTCTGGGGATACATCTCGTTAGGCTATTTCAAGCAAAAAACCAGAGAAGGGGAGGTCGGTTCATCAACGATGCCGCACAAAGTCAATCCAATCAATTTTGAGAATTCGGAAGGCAATCTGGGTATCGCTAATGCGTTGTTGCGGCATTTGAGCGA
Source organism: Nitrosospira sp. (assembly GCA_050741585.1). Lineage (GTDB taxonomy): Bacteria > Pseudomonadota > Gammaproteobacteria > Burkholderiales > Nitrosomonadaceae > Nitrosospira. Next base: position 774 of record JBOIFK010000057.1, on the reverse strand, counting down.
GAAATTGCCCGTATCTCGCTGGCAGCGTGATCTGACTGATTCCACCGTGCTTCGCAACATGGGTGTAGCGTTGGGGCACGTGTTGCTGGCATATGATTCCTGCAGCAAGGGACTGGACAAGCTGGAAGCCAGCCCCGAACGTTTAATGGAGGATCTGGAGGATGCCTGGGAAGTCCTGGCGGAACCGGTCCAGACAGTGATGCGCCGCCATGGCGTGCCGGATTCCTACGAACAGCTGAAAGAGTTGACTCGGGGCAAAGGCGGCATTACGAAGGATACATTGCACAAATTCATTGATAGTCTCGTTGTTCCGGAAGCCGAAAAAACACGCCTGCGGGAAATGACACCGCAAACTTACACCGGCAAGGCTGCTGAGCTGGCCCGAAGAATTGGAAATTAAGTCCGGATTGTCCATCAGGTTTTCCCGGTTTACTAGGGCCTGTTAACCCTTATTTTGCACCCGCGTTGCTACACAAAAAACGCGGAGGCAAGGCGCGAGGCGCAGGCCATAGTGGCCTATGGCCAAGCTTTGCAACGCGGCATCCGCGTTTTTTGGACGCAACCCGGAGGGACGGGGACGGATTTCATCCAGCCCTTCGTTACTCGCCGCTTACGGAGGCCCGCTCCGCCGCGCGGCTCATGCCTCGCGCCGGATGAAATCCGTCCCCGTCGCGGGTGCAAAATAAGGGTTAACAGGCCCTAATATTAGATTCAATCCCAATCCTTTTCCCTGATGGGGAACGGTTGTTGAACGTGCGATGATATTTTCTCGAT
>JBOIFK010000056.1:0-6051 GCA_050741585.1 Nitrosospira sp. | reverse complement strand
CTCTGGGACAGGCTGTCGAGTCGCCTATCTACATAGGCGGCATCAATCACGATGGTATCGCCACTATGTTTTGCAGCATCGAAGGAAATCTCCTCCAGAAGTTTTTCCATTACGGTATAAAGGCGCCTGGCGCCAATATTTTCGGTTTTTTCGTTGACCGCAAAGGCAATTTCCGCGAGGCGCTTAACCGCATCCGGTATAAATTCCAGCTTGATTCCTTCAGTTTCCAGCAGCGCCTCGTATTGGCGTGTCAGACAAGCGTCAGTGTTAGTGAGGATTTGTATAAAATCGTCAGCGCTCAGGCTTGCCAGCTCCACACGGATTGGAAAGCGCCCTTGCAATTCTGGGATCAGATCAGAAGGCTTGGCGAGATGAAATGCGCCGCTGGCGATGAACAGGATATGATCAGTTTTGATCATGCCGTATTTGGTAGAAACGGTGGTGCCTTCCACCAGCGGCAGCAAGTCCCGTTGTACGCCCTGACGCGACACATCTGCGCCGGAAGTTTCGGAGCGGCTTGTGATTTTATCGATTTCGTCCAGGAATACGATGCCGTTTTGCTCCACATTCTGCACTGAGCGGAGCTTCAGTTCGTCATCATTGACGAGCTTGGATGCTTCTTCGTCGGTGATAAGCTTCATGGCCTCACGGATTCTCAGCTTACGTGTTTTTTTTCTTTCTCCCCCCAAGTTCTGGAACATCCCCTGAATTTGCGTGGTCAATTCCTCCATCCCCGGCGGGGCGAAAATTTCCATATGCGTCTGCGTTGCGGCAACCTCAATTTCAATTTCCTTGTCGTCGAGTTCGCCTTCGCGCAGTTTTTTACGGAATTTCTGCCGGGTAACGTTATCGCCTTCAATAACGTCCACCTGCGAACCCATCTCCCTCGCGGGCGGTATCAATACATCGAGGATTCGCTCTTCGGCATGGTCTTCCGCACGAGCCCGCATTTTTTGGGTTTCCTGCTCGCGTGACTGCTTGATGGCGGATTCCATCAGATCGCGAATGATGGAATCCACATCGCGTCCGACATAACCTACCTCTGTGAACTTGGTTGCTTCCACCTTGATGAACGGCGCATCGGCGAGTTTCGCCAGGCGGCGCGCGATCTCGGTCTTGCCAACGCCGGTAGGACCAATCATCAAAATATTTTTTGGCGTGATTTCCTGCCGCAGAGGATCCATTACCTGTTGCCTGCGCCAACGATTTCTGAGCGCAATGGCCACGGAACGCTTGGCGGCGTTCTGACCAATGATGTGTTTGTCCAGCTCATGGACAATTTCCTGCGGAGTCAGTTGGGACATGGTTTCACGATATCAGTGGTAAATAGCAGGATGCGAAAAAAATTAAAGTAAGGCACGCGATTGACACGTGTGATGAGTGAAGCAAGGCGGCCTTTCGTCCGATGACATTGAGAAAAGAGACTGCGTTTTTCCCTTGTATTTCACCTCGTGTGCTTCACTTCGCGTCTCACCATCCAGGTTTTGGCTTTCACGTTATCCCAAAACCTCGATTATATGGTTCTGATTGGTATAGATACACAAGTCGCCCGCAACGGTAAGCGATTTCTTGACGATTTCCAGCGGGGTCAGACTGGTATTCTCCAGGAGTGCGCGCGCGGCGGAATGCGCGTAAGAACCTCCGCTGCCGATCGCAGCAAGCCCAAACTCCGGTTCAATCACGTCACCCGAACCCGTGATGATGAGAGTGGTTGCCGGATCGGCCACGATCAACATCGCTTCCAACCGGCGCAAAATACGATCGGTGCGCCAATCCTTCGCCAACTCCACTGCCGAACGCATGAGGTGCCCCTGGTGTTTTTCAAGTTTACTTTCGAAACGCTCGAACAAGGTAAAGGCATCGGCTGTGCCGCCTGCAAATCCGGCGAGAATTTTGTCATGATAGAGCCTGCGCACCTTGCGCGCGCTGGCCTTGGCTACGACAGCGCCCAGGGTTACCTGGCCATCGCCCCCGAGTGCGACTTGTGTGCCGCGTCGCGCCGAAAGTATGGTTGTTCCGTGATAGTCTGGCATGAGTAATCGCGAGATGGTTGAGAGCAAAGATTATACCTAAATACGACAGACGGCCGCTTACTTTTCAGTTCGGTCATGACTCGTAAACTTTTTGCTCTCGAGCTTCGTTTTTTTGGCAACCTCGCTACAACCGCCGGATTTAAGTTAGCGCTGGTCCGCGGAGAAATACCATCTCTATAATTACAGTAAGTGCTTTTATGCCGGGGCTCATGTTTTAACCTTCTTCTTCGCTCGCGGATGAGCCATATCGTAGACCTTCGTCAAATGTTGAAAATCAAGATGGGTATAAATTTGCGTGGTACTGATGCTGGCGTGCCCCAGCATTTCCTGCACCGCGCGCAAATCGCCACTGGACTGCAGCAGATGAGAGGCAAACGAATGCCGCAGAACATGGGGGTGGATATTGGCGCTGATTCCTTGCTGCATTGCCAGAATTTTCAGTCTCTGACTGATTGAGCGCGGGCTGATATTTTTGCCATACCGGGATAGAAACAATGCGGTTTCCCCGGGTTTAACCAGGGTCTCGCGCTGTTTCATCCATTCGCGCAAGGCCTGCGCGGCCTGGCTGCCGATCGGCACAACGCGGGCCTTTCCGCCTTTGCCGGTCACGCGTGCCGTGCCGTCGGAAAAACTCAAGTCCTCGGGTTTCAGGCCGGTGAGTTCCGCCAGCCGTAATCCCGAGGAATAGCACAGTTCGAACATGGCTTTATCCCGCAATGCCATTAAATCATCATCGACGGGACACTCCAGCAGCTTCGCGGCCTCATCGGGTGAAAGCGTGCGGGGCAAGGGTTTCGGTGACTTTGGCGCATGTACCCCGGCACAGGGATTACAAAGATAGCCGTGATCCCGCGTCAGATAGAGGTAGAAGCCTCGCCATGCCGATAGCATTCTCGCCAGGCTCCTGCCGGAAAATCCGGTTCCGTGAAGCTGGGCGGCAAAACGGCGAATGTGATGAGTTTGCAGTTCGTCAAGTGTTGTTTTCTTCGCAAGGTCCAGCAGGACGGTAATATCATGCGCATAACTTTTGCAAGTGAGCGGCGATAAACGCCGTTCATTGGCAAGATGGGAAAGATAGGCAGAGGCAAGCGCAGCCGGGTTATCGCCGGATGTCATGTGAGTTTTCTTCCTGGTGATCGTCGAACATTCATACTATTGGGTCTTTTTCGAATTTCCCAGCCGGCCTGTACCGCCCTAGTGCAGCGCTTACAAGTTCACCCAGCTGCGTCAAGTAAATGGTCCCCATTTCCGGATAGAATCGCTGTGGATCCTCGCTTCCCATGACCAGCAGACCAATGATCTGCTCCGTTCGCAGAGGCACCATCGCAAATGAGCGCAGACGAGCGGCATCGTCCCCGAACCAGCTCCTAATTTCATCCAATACGTGGGGGCCGCAATAAGGATGCAGCAGACTTTCAGCTACGACGTGAATATCGGCACTGGCCGGAGCGAGTTCCGGAAGCGCCGGATCTTCGCCAGTGACGCCCCATAACCGTAGCGCCACATGAGGGATGGAAAAACGCTCTCGCAGATTAAAATTTAACCCGTGCAGCAAATCATTCAACTGGGTGAAGGTAAGTAACGCGACAGCCAGTCGGTGCATTTTTTCGCCGATTACGCCGTTTTCCTCACCACATTTGACCAGTTCGCTCAGTTTGTCCTGCAAAATGTGGTTTTTATCCCGCAGCGCGACGATTTGCCGCTCGCTGATGGGAATGGCCCTGCCGCCGTGAGGATGAGGGACTTGAATGTCCGCCAGCATGGCGGCATATTCTTCGAAAAATTGAGGGTGCTTCAACAGGTATTGGGCGACTTCTTCTGCACTAAGCTTCATATTCATTCCTTATTATGCCTATGAACCATTCTCAGTTTGCCGCTCATGCACATGGGTGAAGCGTAGCATAGCCCATCAGAATCACGGACGATACATCCAACCATGACCGGATACAGGCGCAATCGCAGTTGGCGAAGCATGACGTACCCAAGGGAGGAAATCGTCTATTCCTGATTGAATTTCATAGATCAATCTCTCCGTCAAACACCGTAATAGCAGGGCCAGTCATCCAGACCGGTTCAGCCCCGCCTTTCCAGCGGACCATCAAATCCCCACCGCGAAAACTGACTTTGACCATTGATTCCAGAAGCCCGAGATTGATTCCCGTCACCACGGCGGCGCAGGCACCGGTGCCACAGGCGAGCGTTTCGCCCGCACCGCGCTCATATACCCGTAATCGGATATGGCTGCGATCCATTACCTGCATGTACCCGGCGTTTACTCGCTGAGGAAAGCGTGGATGACGCTCAATCAGCATCCCTTCGGTTAACACCGGAGCATGATTTACGTCCGCGACCAGCTGCACGGCATGCGGGTTACCCACGGACACGGTGCTGATTTCCACCTGTCTGTGATCGATATCGAGCGGGTAAGTCGGCGCACGCTTACCGGCGATAAAGGGAATCTCTTGCGGCTCAAATTTCGGCGCACCCATGTTGACGGTAACCTCACCATTGGCCTCCAGCCTGGGAACGATCAGGCCACCGAGCGTTTCCACGCGAATTTCATTCTTCTTTGTCATTCCCCGGTCATGCACGTAACGGACAAAGCAGCGTGCGCCGTTGCCGCATTGTTCCACCTCGCCGCCGTCGGCGTTGAAAATGCGATAGCGAAAATCGGCATCGCCTTTCGCTGTTTCTATCAATAGAATTTGATCACAACCGACACCAAAATGACGGTCGGCAAGCCGTTGTAATTGTTCAGAGTCAAGGGACGGTGACTGATTCACGCCGTCAATGACGATGAAATCATTGCCCAGGCCTTGCATTTTTGTAAACTTAAGCTTCATTGATGAATTATCGAGATCATATCCATTGATACTAAGCGCATATATTGGCGCAATGTCGGCATATAGCCAGCATATATTCTATCCGCTCTGACGGGATAATTCCCAGGAGAGTATGGTCAGGCGTATATCGGATCAATCCCGCAAATTCGGGATAACATTCGGGATAACGGAAGATACCGGTGCAAGGGATGGCCGATGATACCGACGGCAATCAGCGGTGATATCTGCACCATCATCCCATTGGAAAGCTTGAAGGGACGGGTCGTATGTCGGCGACAATGCGGTGTGTGCGTACACCCGGAATGCAAGAGAAAGACAGCCATCCATCCCACCTGACACGATGCGCGCCGCATGAGACTGGCACCAATATTTCGAGCGTGCGAAGGAGTTTAACCTGGAGCGGACTTCGGCTTATTAATTTTCATCTTCTTAATATGCGCGTTATTTGGTATCCTACAGTCTCTTTCAAGACTATAAGCGGCTGGATAATATGAACGAATATCTTTTTACTTCCGAATCCGTATCCGAAGGCCATCCCGACAAAGTGGCCGATCAGATTTCCGATTCTATCCTGGATGCCATCCTGGCCCAGGATCCCAACGCCCGGGTGGCCTGCGAGACCCTGTGCAGTACCGGTCTGATCGTGATGTCGGGTGAAATCACTACCGAAGCCAACGTTGACTATATGCAGGTTGCGCGTGCGGCCGTCAAGCGCATTGGCTACAACAGTTCTGACATCGGTTTTGACTACCATACCTGCGCGGTACTGACTGCTTTCAACAAGCAGTCCGCGGATATTGCCCAGGGTGTCAATCGGACCAAGGAAGAGGAAATGGACCAGGGAGCGGGCGACCAGGGGCTTATGTTTGGCTATGCCTGCGATGAGACGCCGCAATTAATGCCGATGCCGATTTACTATGCCCATCGCCTGATGGAGCGACAAGCAGAACTGCGAAAAGATGGGCGCCTGCCGTGGCTGCGCCCGGATGCCAAGTCGCAAGTGTCGGTGCGTTATCTGAATGGCAAGCCGCAGCGGATCGAAACCGTAGTGATATCCACCCAGCACGATCCGGATATCTCTCACGCGGAACTGAGCGAAGCGGTCATCGAGGAGATTATTAAACCCGTGCTTCCAAAAAATATGCTGAATGGCGAGACTCGCTACATGGTTAACC